>CAZKZR010000446.1:0-3224 GCA_964557245.1 uncultured Anaerolineaceae bacterium
CCGCGGCCAAGGCGTTGACCACCCGAAATGACGACCCGGAGAGAGCCTCGCGGCCGTTCGACCTGACCCGTGACGGGTTCGTCATGGGCGAGGGTGCGGGGTTGCTGGTCATTGAGTCTGAACAGCACGCGCTGGCGCGTGGCGCGACGATACTTGGCGAACTTGCCGGGTACGGTGCGACCAGCGATGCGTTCCACATCACCCAGCCGGACGAAAATGGGGAAGGCGCCAGGCGCGCGATGCAAAAAGCGCTAACCATGGCCGGACTCGATTCGGACGACATCGACTACGTGAACGCCCACGGAACCTCGACGCCGATGAACGACAAGCTGGAGACGCTCGCGCTCAAGAAGGTGTTCGGCGAATACGCGTACGAACTGCCGATCAGCTCTACCAAGTCCATGACGGGGCACCTGCTGGGCGCCGCGGGAGCCGTGGAAGCAGCCGTCTGTGTGCTTGCTCTGCGGCACGGGATTATCCCGCCGACGGCTAATTACGAGACGCCGGATCCTGACTGTGACCTCGATTATGTCCCCAACGTAGCCCGCTCCGCCTCGCTAGAAGCCGTCATGACGAACTCTCTCGGCTTCGGAGGGCACAACGCCAGCCTGATTTTCCGCAAGTACCGGCCGGCAAAATGACGCAACTCGTAGGTTTGCCGAAACCCCGCTGGCGCCTTCGAGACCCTTACGCGCATCAGAACGGTATCCCCCGCTTTCCGGCAATCGTCGCGACAGTGCTCGCTGCCAGGGGAATCACCACGCGGGAACAGGCAGACCTGTTCTACAAGCCGCACCTGGCGCCGGACTATGACGCGCTTGACCTTCCCGGAATGCATGAAGCGATAGCCCGGGTTCGAGCGGCGATAGAAGCGAGCGAGACCATCGCGCTGTTCGGGGACTTCGACGTGGATGGGGTCACTTCCGTGGCGGTCCTGCACGAGGGGCTGAAGCCGCTCGGCGCTTCCCTTATTAACTACATCCCAGACCGGTTCGCCGAAGGGTACGGCCTGAACTTCGGCGCGGTGAAGCGGCTGCGCGAGCAAGGTGCGTCGCTGCTCGTGACGGCAGACTGCGGGATCAGTTCGGTGGCCGAAGTGGCATACGCGAACGAACTCGGACTCGACGTGATCATCCTCGATCACCACACCGTGCCGGAAGTCATGCCCGCGGCCGTAGCGGCGGTAAACCCGAAGCGGCGCGATTCGCCCTATCCCTTCGATGAATTGGCCGCCGTCGGTGTGGCGTACCGGTTCCTCGAAGTGCTGTACGAAGCCTGCGGTCGGAACCTTGACACGAGCGCGTTCATCGACGTCGCGGCATTAGGGACTGTGGTGGATGTCGCTCCATTGTTCGATGAGAACCGCCGAATCGTCACGGAAGGGCTAGCACAGATGCAGCGCGGCCTGCGGCCCGGGCTCGAGGCGCTGGCACGCGTGTCCGGGACAGCTGCGGAGAAGTTCAACGCGGAGACTCTCGGGTTTGCCATCGGGCCGCGGATGAACGCAGCCGGGCGACTCGCTCACGCGAATATCGCGCTGGACCTCATGCTGGCGAAGGACCCGCTGACCTCGCGCCACCTGGCCGAAGAGCTCGACCGGCTGAACCGTCAGCGCCAGGCGCAAACCGAAGAGGCCATGGAAATCGCCGAGGAGATGCTCGGCGCCAGCGACGACCCATTAATAATGGTAGCGGCGGAAGGGCTCAGCCCCGGCATCGTCGGGCTGGTGGCTTCACGGCTGGCCGAGCGGCGCAACCGTCCGGCCATCGTGCTCTCGAAGGGCACCGAAGAGAGCCGCGCGAGCGCCCGCAGCGTCCCGGGCTTCGACATCGTCTCGGCCATCCGCAAAGAGAAGAACCTGCTGGTGCGGCACGGGGGGCACCGTGCCGCGGCCGGATTCACCGTGCGGAACGAGCACCTGGACCTGCTGCGCGACCGGCTGATTAACACCGCTGCGGAACAGCTCGGATGGGAGCCTCCGCGCCGCCTTATCGAAGTCGACGCGGAGGCTCGACTTGGCGACCTGACGGGCCTGGAGATCAAGGGCCTGATGCGCTTCGAACCGTGCGGGCAGGGGAACCGCAAGCCGGTGCTGCTCACGCGCGGCGTTCAACTCAAGGATGCGAAGACGGTCGGGGCGGACCAGGACCACCTGAAGGTGGTAGTGAAAGACGGACCGGTGACCTGGCGCGGCATCGCGTTCCGGCAGGCCGAAGCGGAGCTCGATGGGCAGGTGGATATCGTGTTTTCGTTGCAGCGCGACTGGCGCGGCGACGGAGTCGAACTGGAGATCCTCGACATCGCGCCTGCGTATGAGTCCCGTCTCCTTGAACGGTAGGCGTCGCGTCGCTCGTTGCTTTCCACTTTCGCCTTTTGCCTTTAGCCTTTCGCCTCTCCATGGCTAACGAAGTCAGTCTTTCCGAATCCGGGGCGCGAGCGTTGCGTGAGGCGGAGAACTTCTGCTGGCGCATGAACGTCGGGATTGTGGCGCCGGAGCATTTGCTGGCCGGGTGTCTGAAGGTACTGAACGAAGAGGGCGTGACCGGGCTGCCAGACGACTCGGCGCTGGAATCCGCTTTGCTGATGGCGCAGGGGATGAGCGAGGACGAGCTAACACAGAACGTGATGTTCGGGTCGGCCGCGCGCGAGGCGGTAAACTTCACGGCGGGGCTGGTGCGGCAGGCGGGCGGCGGCGAAATCGACCCGCGCACCCTGGCCTACGGCATCCTGCAGTCGGGCGAGCTCGGGCCGATGTTCTTCATGGCGTTGGGGACGACGAAGCAAGACGTGCTGGCGGCGCTTGGGGCGGGCTAAATCGGCGACCGCTCGAGCGACGTCACGAACTGGACGCCGGGGATGGTCAGGGATGAGAGCCGCGCATCGTTGGTGATAAAGAGATCCGTCCGAGCAGTCGCGGCGCATGCAAGCTGGATCGCGTCCGGGCTCTTCAGCCTCGATTGGGCGCGCAGGGTGGCAAAGATCGTAGCCGCAGCGCCGTCGAAAGGGACGACCTCGGCGGCGCGCCCAACGACGTTGCGATAGCGCTCCGCGAGGTCGGGTTGACCCACTTCCAGCGGCTTGACCTGCAGCTCGCCAAGGGTGAGCGCGGAGGTGACGAGGGTGTCCTCACGTTCGTTCATGCGCTCCCGGAGCGCGCGGACACGGTCGCCGAATTCGCCGTTGTCCTCGAAGAGATAGATGAAATGGTTGGTGTCACAGAAGAC
>CAZKZR010000447.1:0-3218 GCA_964557245.1 uncultured Anaerolineaceae bacterium
CGGCGTCGAGGATGCGAAGCACCTTGTCCAGCGTGTCCATGGAGCCCTGGATGGTTCCACCCATGTCGAGCGGGTTCTGGTAACTGCCGCCAATAACGTTGAAGAACTCGGCGAGCGTCTTGTAGGTATCATCGCTGAAGCGCGGGACGCGAAGGCCGGCTTTCGAGAATGCGTCCGTGATCGACACTGACTGGCCGCCGGTCTGGGCGAGGAGCGCCATGCCGGTGCCCGTGGGCCGCTTCGAATTGAGCAGCATCTTCATCGTATCGATGGTTTCGTCGAGGTTGTTGGTGGTGATGGCGCCGCACTGGCGCATCATCCCTTCCCAGACGGCCTGGGGAGCGGCGAGAGAACCGGTGTGCGACATCGTCGCGCGGGCGCCAGCCTCGGTTTGGCCGCCCTTCCAGACGATCACCGGCTTGCGCTTGCAGGCTTCCTTCAGCGTGTCGAAGAAGCGCCGGCCGTCCTTCACGCCTTCGACGTACATGCCGATGACTTCGGTCTCATCGTCGAGCATGAGGTATTCGAGGTAGTCGGAAACGTCGAGGATGATGGCGTTGCCAAAGCTCGCGCAGCGGCTGATTTGGATGCCGTTCGCGGCGGAGACGAGACTGAACATAATCCCGTGGGTGCCAGACTGCGAAAGGAAGCCCACACGGCCTTCGTTGGTGACCGGCGCGTCAGCGTTGAAGCGCACGCCAACCTTCGGAAGGTAGAGGCCCATGCAGTTCGGGCCGACGAGGTTGAAGTTGGCTTCTCGAGCCATCTCCGTGAGTTGTCCCTGCAGCTTCACGCCGATCTCTTCGCCGGTTTCGGCGAAGCCGCTGGTGAAGAAGCCGGCGCCGTTCGCTTTGTTCGCGATGAGGTCCTTGAGGACGTAGGGCGAAACCTGGCGCGGCACGGCGACGAGCGCGTAGTCGATCTGCTCCGGGATGTCAGCCATGGACTTGAAGTTCTGGACACCCAGGGCTTCGATGCCGGGAATCTCTTTTTCGTCCAGCTGCACCGAGTAGAGCTTCCCGCCCTGTTCCTTGAACGGCATGTTGTTCTTGAGCCACATGTAGCCGGGACCCTTGTCGCCGACGACGGCGACGACTTTGGGATTGAACATGCGGTCGAGCTTGTGACCGGGGACGGACATGGTGAGCCTCCAGGAGAGCCGAACGTGACGGCGGGAACTAGCTTTCCGAGATGACGATGCGGGCGTCGACCGCCATCGCGCCGTCCGGGTAGGCGAAGACCGGATTGAGGTCGAGTTCGCGCACTTCGGGGTGCTTCTCGACGAACTCCGAGACCTTGAGGATGGTCTGCTTGAGAGCCTTGATGTCGGAAGCCGGCTGGCCGCGGACGCCTTCGAGTACCGGGCGGCCCTTGATTTCGCTAATCATCTGGTCGGCGTCTCTCTCAGCGAGCGGGACGAGGCGGAAGGAAACATCCTTGAGCACTTCGACCATGATGCCGCCGAGGCCGAACATCAGGACCGGGCCGAACTGGGGGTCAGTGGTCATCCCGACGATGACCTCGGTGCCCTGCGGCGCCATGTGCTGGACGGCGACGCCGGCGATGCGGGCATTCGCCACGGCCTTCTTCGAGTTGGCCACGATTTCGTCGTAAGCGGCGGCAACGGCTTCCTTGTCCTTGAGGTTGAGCTTCACGCCACCCACGTCGCTCTTGTGGGCGATGTCTGGCGAGACGACTTTGAGCACCACCGGGTAGCCGGCGGCTTCGGCCTGGGCCTGCGCTTCGGCGGCGCTGGTCGCCAGCGTGGTGTTCGCGACGGAGACGCCGGCGTCCTTCAGCAACGATTTGGCCTCGACTTCGTTGAGCAGCGTGCGGCCTTCGGCGCGCGCCTGCGCGATGACGGATTCAAACGACATGGGAGATTCCCTCGATTGGGGCGAAGTTGTGGCGCGATTGTACGGGAGGGGACGGAGAGTGTCGTTAGCGGGCGAATGGCTGCTAGCGGCAGACTGCGGACTGGCTCGGCAACTTCGCTGTCGCGTCCTCGGCCCGTGACCGCCCGAGGTTCCACGTTTGCCACGGACCGTCGTCGGTCGCCTGCGCGAGCCGCGCCGGGATTGGTCCGAAAAGGTCTGGACTAGTCCGTCCCCTGCCCATGTTAATCTCAACCAATGCGGATCTCCGGTACGAAGGTCATGGCATTGCCTATTAGGTACGTCCTGATAACGGCCGTGGGCCTCGCGGCCGCTTCATGTTCTGGTGAGGGTGAGCCTGTGCAGGTTCCGACCCAGGCCAGCTCACCTCCGGTAGCCTCGAGTCCCAACCCGGCGACTCGAGTGGCGCGCTTCCTGCCCAGAGAACGTTGCCTGGTGAAGGACCGCCGTGTTCAACCGCCCGCGCTTCAGATCGACGCGCCTGCCATCAACCTGGCGTCGCCGCGACAGGCCGCGGTTGTAACCGAGAGCGCAGAAGATGCGGAGGGGTTCGTTCCGGGTGGAAGTAACGACCACCCCGGCTTCGCCCCCGTCGGGCCGTTCGGCCCGGACCGGCTGCTCATGCGGGACAACACCAGGGAGGTGGCGGGCTCCAATGACTACTTCTCATGGCGTCCCGGCGGTCAGCCAGAATTTGCATGGGCGGTCGGAGAAGACCTGCAGGAGATCGTCGCGGAGGGAACCAGTTCGACAAAGCTCGCCACTGTCCAGGAGGGGTTCGTCGCACCTATGGCCGAGTGGAAGCTCCTCCTCCGGGATGCGGAAGCCGGCACCGCGTGCTCCTTTCAGAGAGCGATCCAGCCAGTTACTCTCGCGAAATGATGCAGCTCGGATCACCCGTGCTGTCGCCAAGACCGGCAATCGACGCGACTTCCCTCGTTTGGGCGGAACGTTTCGTGACTGCCGACGGAGTGAAGGCTAAGCGCATCGTCCTCTACGACTTGGAGTCAGCGAAATGGACCACCGTCGCGGAGATACACTACATCTCGGAGTCGGACATTTGGTCGCCTTCCATTAGCGGAGCGATGGTGGGATGGATCGAGCAACCAGCGGGAGGCAAGCCGGCAACGCAAGTCGTTTTGTCTCTTGCCAGCAACACGGTTCAGCGCTTCGAGTTGGCTGAGCAGCCTGTGCGAACCGCACTACTCGATGGAGGCCGGTACTTGGCCCTCGCGCTCTCGGGTGGCCAATTCGTGGCGGATTTGTCCGACGGGTCAGTTGTGAAGGCATCGAACGCTGCCACCTGGATGTACTCCAGCGGCC
>CAZKZR010000448.1:0-3216 GCA_964557245.1 uncultured Anaerolineaceae bacterium
CGTCCAGCTCCAGCGCCTGCGACAACACGGATTCGAACTTCGTCACCGCATCATCCTAGCAAACCAAGCCGGCATCCCTACGCAGGGTGACACTCCCGAATAGCTCCGTACCTACTTCGGGTCGCGCCACATCAACCAGATCTTCGGCCCGCCGTTCGGCACATCGAGCTCTTCGGTGACCTTGAACCCGTTCCGTTCATACAGCGGAACGTTCCGCTCCTTCGAGCTCTCCAGGTACGCAGGCACGCGCTCCTTGTCGCACCGTTCGAGCACCGGGGCCATCAGCTGCGTCCCGATGCCGTGCCCCTGGAGCTCCGGCTCCACTCCCAGAGCCAGCAGGTAGTAGTGCGGCTCATGCGGGTGTTTCTTCTCGATCGCGTTGAGTCCGCCCATGATCGCCGGAACTCGACGGAAAGTTGAGGTGCGGATCATCGCCGGCAGCAACATCAGCTGCTGCAACATCCCCATCTTCCATTTCCCAGGCGGTGACCAGTACGCGCCACCCTGCAGCGCATCCGTCGTGTACAACTCATTTCCGGGCGCCGTAATGCGGTAAGCAACGTCCATGAAATCGTAGATGCGCCGTGCCCGCCGCTTGTCCTGCGCCGCGAACCAATTCGCGATCGGGTCATCGTCGAATGCCCGCGCCATCGCTGCCGTCAGTTGCTTGCGGTCCTCAGGGGTCACCTTCCGGACTGTCGCAGGGATCGTCTCGCGGCTTTTCGGAGCTGCTTCCGTCGTCATGTGCTTCATGCCTCCGCTGCGGAGAGTACGCCACGGGTGCAAGCCCTCCCAGTGCTAGACTCCGCGGGTGACCATCAAGCTCCACTGGTTCCTCCCCACCAGCGGCGATAGCCGGACCGTCATTCCCATGGGCGAAGCCGGCCACCAGCGCCCGCCAACCTTCGACTACATGCAGCAGGTCGCGACCGTCGCCGACGCCATGGGCTTCGATGGTGCGCTCACGCCCACCGGCACCGCCTGCGAAGACTCCTGGATTGTCTGCTCCGCCTTGATGTCCGTAACGAAGCGGCTCAAGTTCCTCGTCGCTTTCCGGCCGGGGTTCGTTTCGCCGACGCTCGCCGCGCAACAGGCAACGACGTTCCAGCGCTACTCCGGCGGCCGCCTGCTCCTGAACATCGTCACCGGCGGGAACGATGCCGAGCAGCAGCGCTTCGGCGATTGGCTCCCGCACGACGAGCGGTACGCCCGGACCGCCGAATTCCTCCAGGTGTTGCGCGGAGCGTGGAGCGGCGAAGCCTTTGATTTCAACGGCAAGTACTACACCGTCCGCGGCGCAGTGGTCGGCGAACCGCCCGAGCCCGAGCCGCCCATCTACATCGGCGGGTCGTCCGCCGCGGCCGACGAAGTAGCCGCGAATCACGTCGATGTCGCGCTGACCTGGGGCGAGCCGCCGTCGATGGTGGTCGAACGGCTGGCCGCCTGGCGCGCCGCTGCCGAAAAGGCCGGCCGACAACTCCGCTTTGGCATCCGCCTCCACGTCATCACTCGCGACCGGGCGAAAGACGCGTGGGCCGAAACTGAGCGCTTCATGGAACTGCTCGACGACGAAACGCTCGAATCGGTGCATTCAACGCTGTCCCGCAGCGAGGCCGTCGGCCAGCAGCGGATGCTTTCGCTGCACGGCGGCAAACGCGACCGGCTGGTGGTGGCGCCCAACCTCTGGGCTGGAATTGGGCTCGTGCGCGGCGGCGCCGGGACGGCCCTCGTCGGCAGCCACGAGGAAGTGGCCGACCGCATCCAGGAATACCACGAGCTCGGCTTCGACGAGTTCATTCTCTCCGGGCACCCGCACGTGGAGGAGGCGTACTGGTTCGGCGAGGGCGTCATGCCCATCCTCCGCAAGCGCGGACTCATCCCCGAACTTGAAGGCGCGCAGGCCAAACGCCAGACAGAACATGCCTTCCTCTCGCTCTACGCCAGCGGAGACAAGCCCGAGACCGAACATGGCCGGGCGGGCCGGGGATAGCTCGGGGATCGTCGCGCCCGGTTTCGAACGCGATTCGTAAATTAACGAGCGAAACCGTCAAGTCGCCTCAGGGTTTCACCGACAACCTTCTAGGGAGGTCGCCGTGGAGATCACGAGAGAATGGATTCAGCGAGGGGTATCCGCGGGCGCTTTGCCACCGGCGCGTTGCACCGGAGGCGCCTTCGAATGCCCGTACGCGGTACCGGAACGGGAAGCCGGCGGCATCTCCGGATGCTCCTTGCTGCGGCAGCCAGTGACCGCGGACATGAAGGCTGCTTGCACCCCGCGTGATTGGCTCTTCGAGGCCATTCGAATCCACGTCATACATTGACGGCCAGGTGGCCCTTCCGCCGCGCGAACAGCTTTCGGCACCTCATCGAAGTGACGACCACCAGTGACTGCGGAAACATGGTTTGTGCGTGCTGCAGCGCGTGCTCGGCGGAGCCGCACCACGCCAGCAGGACTGGCGGCCTGCCCGATGCCATGACCACCCAGCGGTCGTCCGCGTCCAATTGCAAACAAACGAAGTTCTCTCCCATCGCCGTATGATTCCCACGGAGCCACGGCATGGCGGAATGCCCGTTCGTCCGGACGCGGCTGGCCGTTCGGACGGCTTAACAAACGCTTTTCATTTCTGTAATGAAGCGCGTCACAATTCATTCATGTCGAATTGATTCCCTTGCGGGACGTCCGTATCTTCCAATGGGCCGGACCTGACCCCAGGCCACGCTGCAAACGGGTGTCTCGATGAGTTTGGAACTGACCATCGAGCGGAACGCCGACTTCGTGGAGTTGATCTGGAGCGGGACGGTTCCCGACATCCTGCCCATGCCCAGCCCGTACGACGAACTGCCGGACGCCACTCGTGTGCTCGTGGATGCCACTCGACTGGATGGCGCCGCTCACCCTGTCTGGCGCTGGACGGGCGTCGTCGAGCAAGCGGTCGCCCGGAGATTGAAAATCGCCGTGATCAGCCCGCCGGGACTTATCTTCGGTCTCTTCCGAGCCACACTCCTCACGGCAGGGGTGGACCAGGAGAAGACGATTGCGCTGTTTCATTCGCGGACCGATGCCCTGCGTTGGCTCCTCGGCACGATGCCGGCATCGCTGGTGCGCGAAGCCAGGTGATATTCGACGGAGACCCGCGACGACACGTGGGAAGGCCGGTTCATCAGCAAGCTCGAGTGCCGCTCTCGCATTCTGCGCTCAGAAACCGAAGTCAGGCC
>CAZKZR010000449.1:0-3211 GCA_964557245.1 uncultured Anaerolineaceae bacterium
CTCTAGTGCCCTTAGCGTCTCATCTATTGGAGTCTCGGCGTCTGGGCCGTGCAGCTGGTAGAGGTCGATGTAGTCGGTTCCAAGGCGCCTCAGGGACGCATCGACCGCATCCAGAATGTGCTTCCGCGAATTCCCCTGGTCCCAGCGGCTCGGACCCGTGCGGCCGAAGCACTTTGTCGCGAGGACGATCCGATCGCGCCTCCCCGAGAGCCAGCGCCCGACGAACTCCTCAGTCCGTCCGGTGGAGCCCGCGGGAGCGCCGAGCGGATACACATCCGCGGTGTCGAAGAACGTGATGCCGGCCTCGAACGCCCGGTCCATGATCGCGACCGAGGTCTTCTCGTCGCACTGGTAGCCAAACGTCATCGTTCCGAGGCAGAGACGCGAAACCTGGAGGCCGGTGCGGCCCAGGCGGGTGTACTTCATTGGTGTCTCCGGGGAAGGTGTGCTTCGGATTATATGCCGCAGATTCGTGCCAGCATCGCCGGTCTATTCGTTGCCCGGCCGTACCAGTGGCACCGGCTCATGGGGGTCTGACTCGTCGCCATCGCTGCCTTGCTCGGGCAGCGCCGTGGGCACCGATTCCAGGAATCGGCAGCGACGGCACGCATCTTGCGAGCCGAACAGCGCCAGGGCGAAGTGCGTGAATCCACGCCCGCAATACTCCGTGCGCCTCGGGTGTACACGGGCCGTCCGCGGCGGTCGTGTACGTGGGGCGCGTGCCGCTCGCGGCTGCTTGGGTTTCGGGATGCCGGCGGCGATGCCACGCCGTTCTTTCGACGCCACTCCGCTGTTGATGAAGTAGATCAGCAACGGCAGGATGAAGATCAGACCGAAGACGAGCGCTGAGAACACCGCGTCATGCTATCGCGTCTTCGCCCCCTCCGTTACCCGCCCAGCGCGCCATCGTCGCGCAGTTCCAGCAACGACTCTCGCCAGCCCTCCACGGTGAGCGCAATGTCATCCTCCGTATGGACTGCGCTGGTCATTCCGGCAGCTCCGAACAGGTGCGCCCCGTGGTTCGCCATCGCCAGCTGCAGCAGCCGCGAACGCTCGCCCGGCATGCCGTCGGCCATCAACTGCCACGGAAGGTCGCGGGGGTCGTAGTCCTGCGCCTCCGGCACCTGCGTCCCGGCAAGCAAGACCTTGAACTCGCTCGATTGGCCATAGACGAACCCGGGAATCTCAAGTTCGCAGAGCACGCCGTTCATGCCCGCTCGAAGCTGCGCTGCGAGTTCGGCTGCCCGCTTCTGATGGCGCCCGTCAGCGATTTCCCGCAGGCAGGCGACACCGGCCGCCGCCGAAAGCGGGTTCGCGTTGAACGTCCCCGGATGGCCTACCTTTTCCGCTTTTGTACCGGGATCAGGGAAGCGAAGGTGCTCCATCACCTCTCGCCGACCGGCAACGGCTCCACCGGGGAACCCGCCCGCCAGGATCTTGGCCAACGTGGTGAGGTCCGGACGGACACCCTCAACTTCCTGCACGCCCCCCGGCGCCCATCGGAACCCCGTAACCACTTCGTCCATGATGAAAACGATGCCCTGCGCGCGGCAGTACGACTGCAGGTCTTGCAGAAAACCTCGCGGCACCGGGATCTGACCGCTCGAAGCCCCCGCGGATTCGATGATGATCGCTCCAACGTCGCCTCGTCGGGCTACCGTCTCCCGGACCTGCTCCATGTCTAGATCAAGCACCGAGACGCTATCCAGCGTTCCCTGCGGGACACCGGCTGGCGCCCCCGCCGAGTACTTGGAATTTGCGACAACGTAGTCGTGCCAGCCGTGAAAGTGCCGGTCGAACTTAATCACTCCCGGCTTGCCCGTATACGTTCGGGCCAACCGAAGAGCCATCAGCGTTGCTTCGGTGCCTGAGCTGGTGAATCGCACCACTTCCGCCGACGGCACCAGGCGGATGACCTCTTCCGCCCATTCGATCTCTTTCTCCTGGCTGGCCCCGTAATGCGTGCCCTTCGCTAGCTGGGCCTGGGCAGCTTCGGTCACGGAGGGATATCCATGGCCCAAAAGCAAGGCCCCATGGCCGCCGACATAGTCCACGAGCTCGTGACCGTCGACATCCCACTTCCGGGATCCCGCCGCACGCTCGGCGTAAAGCGGGAACGGCCGCATGAACCTGCTGTCGTGAGTGACCCCGCTCGGGAGCACTTTCGATGCGCGTTCGTACAGCTTCATGGATCCGGGATTCCGGTCGACGTAGCGTTGCTCGATGGTCATGGCTGCACCTCGTTGCGAGCGATAATACCCGCGCGGGCAGACTGACCGCTCCTTTTTCGGAGATGCCCCCGGCGATAGAGTTCAAAACCTGTGGCTGACCAATCGATCCTCAATCCCGGCAACCTGCTCATGGTCCAGGAGCGCGAGCGTTTCCTGGCAAGGTTCCTGCGTCGCTCAGGCCGAGCCTCGCTGGATGGGCTCCGGGTCTTCGAAGCAGGTTGTTCCACCGGTTACAACCTGCGATTGATGGTCCAATGGGGAGGCCGTCCCGAAGACATGGCCGGCATCGACCTCGATCCCGCGGCCGTGGATTACACGCGCGCTCATGCGCCTGAAATCCGGATGCACTCGGGAAGCGCCGATGCTATTCCGGAACCCGATGGCCTGTTCGATCTGGCGCTGGCGTTCACCTTGTTCAGTTCCGTCCCTGACGAAGAGGTCAGCGCGGGGATCGCCGCTGAACTCCGGAGGATCGTCCGCCCCGGTGGTTTCATCATGGTCTATGACATGCGCCGCCGAAGCCCAGGAAACAGCAGCGTCCACCCGATAGGCACCCAGGACATCAGGCGCTGGTTTCCAGGATGCGCGATCAGGTCGAAATCGATAACCCTCGCGCCTCCACTCGCTCGAAGGGCCGGAGCCTGGCTGCCGGGTTCCTACGGGCTTCTCGCCGCAGTCCCGCCGCTCCGCTCGCACGCCATGCACGTGATACGGCGCCCCTAACGTTGGCCCGCCCAGGGCTTGCGATAGATTCGAAATCTTTGCAACCGGACCGTTATCAGTGAGCAACCGCTCGAGCACGAAGATAGATTCGTGCCCCGTCGCTTGATTCTACCCGTCGCCGCGCTCTTCCTCTTCTCAGGCTGCACGCTCTCGGCCCAGGCACAACCCGCCGCCACCATCGATGCCCCAACGGACGTCCAGCTAGTTCCCAGCCCGACCCCCGTCGCTCGGCCGGCAGACGCGGTTACTGCCATGCT
>CAZKZR010000450.1:0-3209 GCA_964557245.1 uncultured Anaerolineaceae bacterium
GCTCCACGGCGGTGTCTTGCCAAGGTAACCAATCAGGATTGACTCTGACTCGGTTGTCACCGGGCCATTCTGCCATGGTCAAGACCGGTCTTCGGCTCCGCCGAAGCTTAGCCAGGTTGCCAGAAGCTCAGTTTCACGTCCGCTGGCCCACTGCTGGACTTTTCGCCAGACAGAAATCGGTAAACCGCCCTCCATTAACGCGAGCGGCGCGATTCGAATTGACGCATCGTCCCCTCCGAAACGGACGTGGAAGTGGGGCGGCGCGTGATCGCCAAGTGCATGTCGATGACTATTCCATCAAATCGAGCGACCTCGGGCACGCTAGCTCTTCACCGCCGGGATCACGTCCATGCCCATGTACGGTTGCAAGACTTCCGGGATCGCGATGCTGCCGTCTTCGCGCTGGTAGTTTTCCATGACGGCGATGACGGTCCGCGGGAGGGCGAGGCCGCTTGCGTTCAGCATGTGAGGGTATTTCGTGGGCTCATCTGCCGCGCTGCGGTAGCGGATGTTTGCGCGGCGGGCCTGGAACTCAAGACAGTTCGAGGCCGAACTGACTTCCAACCACTCTTCCTGTCCGGGCGCCCAGATTTCCAGGTCGAACGTCTTGGTGGAGTTGAACCCGATATCGCCCGAACAGAGGGCTATCACGCGGTAGGGAAGGCCCAGGATCTCAGGAATGGAACGAGCGCGGTTCACCAGGGCGTCGAGCTCCGCCTCGCTGTTCTCCGGCTCGCAGTAAACGAACATCTCGACTTTTTCGAACTGGTGGCCTCGCTTGATGCCGCGAACGTCGCGGCCGGCGCTCATCTTTTCGCGCCGAAAGCAGGGGGTGTGGCCAACGAAGCGCATGGGCAGCTGGCCAGGCGGGATGATCTCGTCGCGGTAGAGGTTTACGAAGGCTACTTCCGCCGTTGGGATAAAGAAGTAGTCCTCCTCGGCGTCGCGGTAGAGGTTGTCGCGGAATTTTGGCAGCTGGCCGGCGGCGTAAAGCGACGCCTCGTTGAGCATGTAGGGCAGGTACGCCTCGGTGAAGCCTGCACGCCCGTGTTCGTTCAGCATGAACTGGATCAGGGCGCGCTGAAGCCGGGCGAGAGGGCCCCGCAGCGTGTAGAACCGCGAACCCGACATCTTGGCTCCGCGTTCGATGTCTAGCCCGCCGACGATTTCGCCCAGCTCCCAGTGCGGGCGCGGGCTGAACGGGAACTGGGGAATCTCACCGACTGTTTCGATGACCTTGTTCGAGGTTTCATCGGGGCCCTTGGGCACGTTGGGATCCAGGATGTTCGGGACCTCGTAGAGCTTCTCCTGAAGTTCGGTCTCGATCTTCTTCAGGCGGCCGTCCAGCCGATCGATCTCGTCACCGACGAGTCGCATTTCCGCGATACGGATCTCGCGGTCGGCCGAGTCCTTTGAGGCGCCGATAGCCTTGCTCACGGTGTTGCGCTTGGCCCGCAGCCCTTCGACCTGCTGGAGGATCTCGCGCCGGTCCTCGTCCAGTTGGAGGATGCGGTCGACCGGGGCGGTGGTGTTTCGAAGCAGCACATCGCGCTTCACGCGGTCCACGTTTTCACGGATGAACTGCAGGCTCAGCATCAGTCAGGGCTCCCGTTGGGCGGCTTGGAGTGCTTGGAGGCCAAGGAGCCGGACGTCCTCGGCGACTGGCACGAGGGTACCATCGGGCGCGGGCAGCGAAAACGACTCTGCCAACTCCGAAGCGCTGAACCAGTGGTGTGGCCCATGGGGGATCGGCGCGCCGAAATCCACCGGACCGAGAGCACGGGTGAAGTACACGTGATCGATGTGCTGGTGAAACGGCTGGTCTGCCCTGACGATGTCTTCAATGAGGATGCATGCCGGCGGCGGAAGGACCGGCGGAACTTCCACGGCCAGCAGGCCTGGCGGCGGTATCACAGCCACTTCGAGTCCGCTCTCTTCGAGCGCTTCGCGGAGAGCGCCCTGGACCGGGTCTTCGTTCGCTTCGAGGTGGCCGCCGGGCGGCAGCCACATGTGCAGCTTGTGGTGCCAAAGGAGCAGCGTGCGCCGGCCGGCGACCACGTAGGCAGTCGCGGTGTGGTGCCGCTCGAAAGGAGCCTCGCTCACTCCTTTAACGATTTCAGCGGTGGGAAGAGGATGACCTCGCGGATCGAAGGCTGACCGGTGAGCAGCATGATCAGGCGGTCGATTCCCATGCCGAACCCTCCGGTAGGCGGCATGCCGTGCTCCAGGGCGAAGAGGAAATCCTCGTCCACGAGCTCGACCTCGTCATCGCCGGCTTCCTTCAGCATGAGCTGGTGCTCGAAGCGGCGGCGCTGCTCGATTGGGTCATTCAGTTCGGTGTAGGCGTTGCCGCACTCAAATCCGGCGAAGAAGCACTCGAAACGCTCGACCAGGCGGTCATTCCCCGGCTTTCGCTTCGCCAGCGGCGAAAGTTCGACGGGGTAGTCGAGGAGGAACGTCGGCTGGATCAGGTTGGGCTGGACGTAGTTGGACATCGCTTCATCGCAGAGCTTGCCGTAGCCGGCAGATGCGGGAGCGTCGATGCCCCGCCGTCTCAGCTCCTGGCGAAGGGCGTCCGCAGTCGTGAATTCCTCCAGATCAGGCCCACCGTACTCGCGCATGGCGTCGAAGAAGGTGATTCGGCGCCAAGGCGCCTTCAGGTCGATTTCCATGTCCCGGAAGGTGACCTGGGTGGTGCCGAGAACCTCCATGGCCACGCTGCTGACCATCTGCTCGACCATTTCAGCCACGCCGAGGTAATCGGCATAGGCCTCGTAGGTCTCGATCATGGTGAATTCAGGGTTGTGCTTGAAGCTCATGCCTTCATTGCGGAAGTTGCGGCCGATTTCGTAGACACGTTCGAATCCGCCCACGAGGAGCCGCTTGAGGTGGAGCTCCAGGCTGATGCGGAGCACGCGGTCTTCATCGATGGCGTTGAAATGGGTTGTGAAGGGCCGCGCCGCCGCGCCGCTTTCCGAAAGATGCAGAATCGGCGTTTCGACTTCCAGGAAACCCCGGGCATCGAGGAAGCGGCGGATTGCCGCGATGACCTTGCTGCGAATGGCAAACACACGGCGGGTCTCTTCGTTGGCCATCAGGTCCAGGTAGCGGCGGCGTTGGCGCATTTCCGGGTCAGCCAGGCCGTGGAACTTCTCCGGCGGGGCATGAAGCGCCTTGGTGAGCATCGTCCAACTGGTGGCGGCAACCGT
>CAZKZR010000451.1:0-3200 GCA_964557245.1 uncultured Anaerolineaceae bacterium
CCACCCGCATCTGCCATGACGCCCCGAACGTGACGTGCCTCGCCCCCGACTGCCGCGAACTCGAGAACCTGGAAGCAACAGTGGAGGCCATCCGCGCGTTCCTGAAGGCGCACACTCCCGCGTGAAAGACGAAGCGGGCTTGAGCTTCGAGGTCTCGGTCGAGGTGCCGGACGGCCGGCGGTTTCTGTGGACGGGCGCGCGTCCGCAGTGTTGGGGCGTGGTCGGAGTGATGCACGATGGTGTGCCCTGGTGGTGCGAGGCGTCCATCCAGCTCATCGACCGAGATGAGCTCAACCCCGGCGAGACTGGCTATGGGCTACTGATCCCGCTCACCCCATCTTTATGGACGCAGACCCGTCCGGGGCATCGCTTGGAACTGCGGGACGGGGAACAGGTGCTTGCACGTGTCCGGGTGGACGGCGTGCTGGGCGATGCCCCGGCGTGACTGCTACCGCATGGTTCTCTTCTTGGACGAGGTAGGGTTCCACTTCACGAGTCACGGGTATCTCTCACCTCTCACGCCTCACCTCTCACCGTCCGGCCTCCATTCGTGTTCCAAATCACAATCCGCTAGACTTGCCCCGAACTCTTTCGCCGCTGAGCACTGCTTCGCTGTGCCCCGGGGCGTTCGCTGCAGGTAGCCATGGCATCACTCACCGTCGACGGCAAGGTCATTGAAGCTCCCGCGGGCGCACCGCTCGTGGAAGTCCTCAAGAACAACGGATTTTATGTCTCTAGCCTGTGCTACATCGACGGTCTGAAACCTTACGCCGGCTGCCGTTCCTGCCTCGTCGACATCGAGGGTCCTCCCGGCCTCCAGCTCTCCTGCACCGCCGTCGTCCAGGACAACATGGTCGTCCGCACCGATACCGAAGAGATTAAGGAAGGCCGCAAGGCCGTCCTCTCGATCATCCTTGCCAACCACAGCGACCGCTGCCTCACCTGCCACCGCCGCGAACACTGCCACCCCGGCGACATCTGCCTGCGCGATGACGTGGTCACCCACCGCTGCCTCACCTGCTCGAAAAACTATCGCTGCGAACTCCAGGCCACCTGCGAAATGGTCGGCATGTCCGGCTACGAGCCCTGGGTGGGCGAAGAGCGCTCCTTCTACCAGGCGCCCCAGCCCCCGGCCGACCGCGCCAACCCGTTCATGGAGTTCGACCCGCAGATGTGCATCATCTGCACCCGCTGCGTCCGAGCCTGCGATGAAAAGCGCCACACCGGCGCGATTACCCTCTCCGGCCGCGGCTGGGATGCCCAGATCGCCTTTGGCGCCGGCGGCGCCATCGACGAAAGCAACTGCGACTTCTCCGGTGCCTGCATCGACGTCTGCCCCACGGCGACCCTGATGGAGCACCCGAACAAGTGGGTGGCGAAGCCGGACACCTGGACCACCACCACCTGCGATTCCTGCGCCATCGGCTGCAGCATCAAGCTTGGCTCCGCCGAGGGGCGCGGCGTCATCGTCCGCCCTGGTGACGGCAACCCCGTGAACGGCGACCAGATCTGCGTCCGCGGCCGCTACCACTACGATTCCCTCAAGCCCCGCGAACGCCTGAACAAGAGCCTCGTCCGCCGCGGAAACATCCAGGCGCCGGCCACGCTCGCCGAAGCAACCGCGGAAGCTGCCCGGGCCCTCAAGGCTGCCGGCGGCAAGGTCGGTGTACTCGTCGGCGGAAACGTGACCAACGAGGAAGGCTACCTCGCAGCCCAGATCGCCAGGGCACTCAAGACCACCGCCGATTCCTCCCTCGGCCCGGTCACCCGCGCCTGGAAGGGCGCACTCGAAGCTCGCTTCGGCACCTGGCGTATGGCCGGCGATATGACTCGCATCGCCTTCAGCAAAGCCATCGTGGTCGTTGCCGATGACCTCGAAGAGAGCCACAACATCGCCAGCGTCCGCATCAAGGACGCGGTCGTCCGCAACGGCGCGAAGCTCGTCGTCATTGGCCCCCTGCGCTCCGAGCTGGTCGATTTCGCAAACCTTTGGATTCGCACCGACGCCGGCCAGGAAGGCGCGGCCGCCTCCGCCATCGCGGACGCCCTTTCCGGCAAGCCGGCCACCAGCGATGACATCGCGACCGCGGCGGCAATTCTCAAGGACGCGCCGAAAGACCAGTCGCTCGTCATCTGCGCTCCGAACCCGGTGAGCGCGCCGATCGCCGCGGCCATGGCCGGCGGCGCGTCCAATCTCGCCATCACCTGGTTCGGCGCCGAAGCAAGCAACAACCTCGTCGTCCTGCCCCAGGAAGTGAACGTCCATGGCCTGCTGGATGTCGGCGTTGCCTCCATTGGCGGCGCAAACCCGCTCGAAGGCCTCTCCGCCGTTCTCCTCGTCCGGGACGACCCAACCATGCGCCTCGCTGGCGCTGAAGCCGCTCTCAACGGGATGACCGTCGTCGCCCTCGACAGCGTGCTCAGCGGCGCCGCCCGACAGGCAACCGTCGTCCTCGCTTCCGGTCGCGCCTACTCCAGCACCGGGTCCTACACGCAGGGCGATCATCGTATCCAGAAGCTCACTGCTGCCGTTCAGCCTGATGGCGAAGCTGCATCCCTCTTCGAGGTCCTCCGCCTCCTTGGCACTGAACTCGGAGTCGAACTCCCGGCCACGCCGGATGCCGCTCTCGGCGAAATCTCCAAGCTCGATGCCGCCTACCAGCCCGCCTGGGACCTCATCATCGGCGAAGGTGTCCGCCGCGAGGTTCCCGTTTCCACGAAGGCAACGGCCGTCCCGCTGGAAACCGTTTCAGCCGCGGACGGTGCGAAGGTCATCACCTCGCGCGACCTCTACACCGCCCTCGATGCCGCCGCCCTCCGCCATCCTGAGGCGGAGCGCCTCCATCGCTATGACCGCATCCAGGTCAGCGAAGCCGATGGCGCGCGCCTCGGCATCGCCAACGGCGACGAAATCAGCATCAGCTCGGGCGGGACCGCCATCGCCGCCAAAGCCACCGTCACGGAGCGCGTGCCGGCTGGCCATATCTACCTTTCCAACCTCGCCCAGGGTGGCGCGGTGTCGGCCTTCTTCGGTAACGGTCATGTGCCGGCGGTCACCATCGCCCGATCTGGAAGCGCCCCGGCCAGTGTGGCTCCCCTCGCGGCGGCTGCTCCGGCGCCTCTCCCGCCCGTCGCCGCACCAGGTGCGGTCGCTGAACCTGATGACGCCGGCCGAATCCCCGTCGAAGCCATCACCGGAA
>CAZKZR010000452.1:0-3187 GCA_964557245.1 uncultured Anaerolineaceae bacterium
CCTATTTCGATCCGCTTGTTTTTTGCGGGGGAATCGATCCGGACGTCGAATTTGGTGCTGCCGCCACCGCCGCCGCCGGGACTATCCGAGTTGTTGACGAGCGAAAACAGGAGAAAGACGACGATGCCGCCAACGAGCGCTGCCATGGCGATGAAGATGTAGAACATTGGCTGGCGCGCGGGCGCGCCGGAGTCGTAGTCGTCGTAGTACCCGTCGTCGTACTCGCCTTCCTCGTCATCGTAGTACTCATCGTCGTCGTAGCCGTCGTCAACGTAGCCGTTAGAGGGCGCGGGGCGGTCGTAGCCGATTCCAGGCGCGGGTTCGTCATAGCCGATGCCTCCGCTGCCGATGTAGGCGGGAGGAGGCGGCGCAGCGGGAGGCGCATACGATCCGCCGATGACGGGCTCATCCTCAGGATAATCTGCGTCGTAACGATTGCTCATGGCGGGTTAGCCGAGTATCTGGCCGTGCCGATCTACCAGCAATAGACATTTCCCTTACATAAGCCGAAGCGTGAGGGGCCGTTTACCGGTCTTACGTCTGCTTCCAACCAACCGCATCGGGGCAGCCGAGTTCCTGCGCGACACGAATGGCAAAGCGGTCAGTCATGCCACTCACGTAATCTGCGGCCTGGCGCTCCACGGGGTCTTCCGCCAGCGAGTAGTCGGCCGAAATTCCCTCAGGGTGTTTCACGAAGTGCCGGTAGAGAAAGACCACGATGCGCTTGCCGCGCTCGGCTTCCTGGCGCGTCGAGTCGTAAAGATAGACGCGTTTGAACATAAATTCCCGCAGTTCATTCGCCGCCTCGTGCACCCTGGGAGTGAAGCGAATGGTGGGATCTTCATCGGCGCCTGTGGCTCCCCAACTTGCTTCGACGATGTCGCAGATCAGACTGTTGAGCCGCTCAGCGTGGCTTTTCCCGAGTTCGCGGCGCGAGGCGTCTGGAAGGTCCGTTTCGCTGATGAGGCCGGCGCGAATGGCGTCAAGGATGTCGTGATTCACATACGCAATCGCGTCCGCGGTCTTGACCACCTGGCCTTCGATGGTGCCGGGAACTCCCCACCCTTCGGCGAAGATGTCCTCGCGCGCTTTGGAACTCTTCTGCACAGCATCGAGCACCTCGTAGGTGAGGTTCAGCCCCTGCCCTCCGCCTTCGAGTGTGTCGAGCACTCGGACTGACTGGTAGTTGTGCCGGAACCCGTCCGGGAGGCATTCAGCGAGGGCTTCCTCGCCGGCATGCCCGAACGGTCCGTGGCCGATGTCGTGGCCAAGAGCTGCCGCTTCGGCGAGGTCTTCGTTCAGGTTCAAGGCGCGCGTGATCGTCCTTGCTACCTGCGCTACTTCGAGGGTGTGAGTCAGGCGTGTGACGTAGTGGTCCTGCGCGGGCGCGATGAACACCTGGGTCTTGTGTTTGAGCCGCCGGAATGCCTTGGTGTGGAGGATCCGGTCCCGGTCACGCTGATAATCGGTGCGGACGGGAGACGGCGCCTCGGGACGCGCTCGTCCGCGGCTCGATGAGGTGCGCGCCGCGAACGGGCTCAGCCGCTGTTCATTGCCCTCCAATCGCCGGCGTACCTGGTGCAAGTCCACGGCCGTTAGTTTACCGGCCAAGGCGAAAGTTGCTGACGCGCTGGGGCGAAGTACTGTGCCCGTCTCACCCGTTAGGCGGACTTCCGGGCCGTGTGTGAAAGGCGCCATGGAGGCCTGAGGTGGAGGGTGAAACTCTGCCTACCGGACGGTAGGAATACTCAACTGCCGCCGACATGGAGGAGCAAAACCGTGGAAATCCAAACGATGACCTTCAGCCTGCGCGGGATGACCGATCGACAGGCCTATCACTACGTCGAGTCGCTGCGGCTCGGCATCTCCGAATTCGACGGCCTTGTACGCCATGCCCGGGCACGCCGCTCCGTAGCCGGCGAATGGATCGTTTTCTGCGCCTGGCAGAGCACGAAAGCTGCCCGCGACTTCCGCAGCTCGGAGTTGTATGCGCGCTTCGCGCTGAGCCCAAATGTGATCGAACTGCGCGACTCGACCGAGTCGGAGTTCGAGTCCGCCGTGACGGAAGACATGATCGCGCTCGCCGCCTAGTGAACTCGAAAGCGCCCCATGGCCGGCCGTTTGGTGCGGCATGGGGCGCCACGTCAAAACGTGGACGTGAGTCGAGGTTTACTTGGGGGCTCGGCCCAACTTCACTTCCGCGTTGGCAATGATCTCGCGTGTGCGGTCGATCATGTCGGGGCTGACGCTCACGCTGGTGATGCCCCACTCGACAAGCTTCTCAGTCACCTCAGGGTAGACGCTGGGCGCCTGGCCACAGATAGATGCCGTGATGCCTCGCCGCCGAGCGACGGTGACCGCGGTCTGGATAGCTGCCATCACCGCTTCGTTGCGTTCGTCGAACGTGTCGGCAAGGGCTTCGCTATCTCGGTCGATGCCGAGGACGAGCTGGGTCAGGTCGTTCGAGCCGATGGAGATGCCATCGATGCCGACGTCAATGAACCTATCCAGCACGATGACGTTGGAGGGCACCTCAACCATCATCCAGAGCTTGAAGTCATCTCCGCGGACCAGCCCTTGCTCAGCGAGCAACTGCTTCACGCCCTTGAGCTCGTTCGCGGTGCGGACGAACGGCACCATGACGTAGAGGTTCTTGAACTCCTTGCGGACGGCTTTGATGGCTTCCACTTCGAGCCGGAAGATGTCGGGTTCGCGGATGTACCTGCTGGCGCCGCGATAGCCGATCATCGGATTCTCTTCGGTCGCTTCGTACTTCGTGCCGCCCCGGAGGTTGGCGTACTCGTTGGTTTTGAAGTCGGTCAACCGGTAAACCACCGGACGGGGGTTGAAGGCTTTGCAGAACTCGCGGATGCCTTCGGTCAGTTGCTTCGTGTATTCCGCTCCGCTTCCCTCTTCGATGAACTGGCGCGGGTGCGTGCCAATCTGCGCGACGATGAACTCCGCCCGAAGCAACCCGACGCCATCGACGTTTCGCTGGGCAACGCGGTCGGCAAGCTCGGGTTCCGCGAGGTTCACGTAGAGGCGCGTGGTGGTCTTGAGCTCCGCTGAGCGCGCGTAGCGGACCTTCTGGCGCTCGTACCAGGCGAGCCGTGTTTCTGCGCGGCCGTCGTATACCTTGCCGCCTGAACCATCGACCGTCACTTCCCGGTTCTCGGCGAGGGCATTG
>CAZKZR010000453.1:0-3172 GCA_964557245.1 uncultured Anaerolineaceae bacterium
CAGAACGCGTGCTCCACCAGGCTCATCATCACGCCGCCGGTGAAGTTCTCGTACGACTGGCAGACGTCCACATCCTTCGGCGCAATCCCCGCCTGCGCGTACAGCCGCGCAGCCACCGTCTTGAAGTTCGAAGTCCCGTAGTCCGGGGCGTTGTGCGCGAACGCCGCCTGCCGGTAATCCGAGCCCTGCGATGCCGCCAGCACGTACGCCGGCTTTTGCTTCAGGTCCCGCGCGCGTTCCGCCGTCGTCACAATCACTGCGGCGGCCCCGTCGTTCTCCATGCAGCAGTCGAATAGCCGGAACGGCTCCACGATCCAGCGAGAGTTCTCGTAGTCCTCCTCGCTCAGCGGGCGCCCGTGCATCACCGCCCGAGGGTTGGATTGCGCGTGGTAGTACGAAGCCATCGAAATCGCCTTCAGCGGCTCGTGCCCGATGTGATGGTCGTGCATGAACCGCCGGACCCGCATCGCGAACGTCTGCGCCGGCGACATCAGGCCGTACGGCTGCGTGTACGCCGGCCCGCCCGAAACGAACTTCGCCTGCGAACCCTGGCCGAACCGTCCGAACTGCCCCTGCGCCAGCCCGCGATACACCACCACGTACTTGCAGTATCCCGCCACAAGCGCAGCGCAGGCGTTCGCCACCGCCCCGGACCCACCGCCACCGCCGCCGCCCCAGAACATGTTGGAAAGGCTCAGGTCCTTCGAACCGAGCGCCGCGGCTATCCGCGGAGGGTCATTCCGATCATTCGAGTACGAACAGAAGCCATCGATATCCCGTACATCGATGCCGGCATCTTCCGCGGCGGCGAGGATCGCCTCCAGCGTCAGTTGAAACTCGCTCCGGTCGGCCGCCCCCCGCTTGTAGTACGCCGTTTCAGCGATCCCGCTGATGGCCACCTTGCGCGATATGGTGTTCTCGGACATCTCTCACCCCCTGGCTCCTCCCATCCACGGGAGGAGGCTGCTGCTGCTGTTCCGCGCTTTACCCTCTAGATCTGCGAGTAGCCCGAGCCCTTGCGGTCGATGCCGGTGCCCTTGCCGTTCGTGATCCAGCCGAACTCCTGCAGAATCTCCTGGCTGTACGTCACCCGCCCGGTCACCTTGTCCAGCGGCTCCGTCGCGAGAAGAAGGGCGGACTTCGCCATCAGCTCCGGGTGCTCGCCGCGCGGGTCGTCCATGCCCGTCACCAGGTGGTGGTGAACCGTCCCGGGAGTCGGCACGACCTGGGACGGCGAAACACACGTCACGCTGATCCCGTCTTCGTATACCTCTGACGCGAGGCCCTGCGTGAAGCGCTCCAACGCCGCCTTCTCCGCTCCGTAAAGCGTGCCGCCGCGCCCGAAATCGCCTTTGTACGGGCCCCGGCCCGGCCCAATCGCCGCACCGCTTGAGATGTTCACAATCGAGCCCGCCTTGCGCGGGAGCATGTCCTGCAGACACAGCTGGCTGAAATAGAACGGCGCATGGAAGTTCACCCCGATCGATCGGTGCCACTTCGAAATCGGGTAGTCCTTGATCGGGATGAAGTACGTGAGCGCCGCATTGTTCACCAGCACGTCGATCGGCCCGTACGCCGCACGCGCCGCCTCAACCGCCCGCACGCACTGGTCGTAATCCGAAATATCCGCCGTGATGGCCGTCGCCTCGCCCCCGGCCGCCTTGATCTCGTTCACCGTGTGCTCGAGCGAACCCTCGAGCACATGATCGCCTTCTTTGAGCGTCCTCGCGACGCACGCGACCTTGCCGCCTTCAGCGGCGAACACCTTCGCGATTTCCGCGCCGATGCCGCGGCTGGCGCCCGTGACAATGACGGACTTCCCGTCGAGCTTTCCCATCTAAAGCCTCCTACCGTGGGCTGAATTCATAGCGGGCGGAGTCTACCGGATTTGGTTTGGTTCCACTCCAACCCGCCGCGCCTGCCCGCTTGTCAGCGTGCGCGGTCATGGTATAGTTATCCACATGGCTAACTATTCGCCTGCGGCGCCAGTCGTCTTCCACGCCCTGGCCGATCCAACCCGCTGCGCCATTGTGTCCAGGCTCTCCAACGGCCCGGAGTCGGTGAAAACGTTGGCTGGACCCTTCGAAATGGCCCTGCCGTCGTTCATGAAACACCTGGCCGTCCTCGAACGGAGCGGCCTCGTCCGCTCTCGCAAGTCTGGACGTGTCCGCACCTGCGAACTCGTGCCGGCCGCCCTATCCGGCGCCGAACAGTGGCTCGCGGAGCAACGTCAGCAGTGGGAATCCCGGTCAGACCGCATGGCCGCCTTCGCCGAACAAATCCACCAACAGGAGTCTTCACATGTCGCAAACCACCCAGACCGGTAACGCAAACGAACTCGTCATCTCCCGCCTCGTCCGCGCGCCCCGTGCCGCCGTCTGGCGCGCCTGGAGCGAACCGGATCTCCTCAAGGAGTGGTGGAGCCCCAAACCCTGGACCACCGAAGTCCGCGGCTTCGATCTCCGCCCCGGCGGCGACTTCTACACCTTCCTGAGCGGCCCCGACGGCGGCACCAGCGACAACCCGGGCAGCTTTCTGGAAGTCGTTCCCGGCGAACGCCTGGTCTTCACCTCGCTCCTGACCGGCGGATGGCGACCGGCCTCGCCCTGGATCCCGTTCACCGCAGTTATCACCCTCACCGACGAAGGCGAAGGCACTCGCTACACCGCCACCGTTATGCACCCGGACAACGCCTGGAGCGAAAAGCACAGGGAGATGGGCTTCTTCGAAGGCTGGGGCGCTTGCATCGACCAGCTCGAAGAGTTCGCTGCCCAGCTCCGGTAACTCAAAGACCGTCGCCTGTCCGGAGCGCGGGCTACCCCGCGCTCCGGATTTTGGTGGGTGTGATCGTCAACGTAACCCACACCGTCGGGTCCGCGAGCCAGGCCTTCAGCGTCTCCTCAGCCTTGCCCGGCTCGTAATACCGCCGCGTCAGCCGCTCGATGAGCTCCACAGTCCCGTCGTCGGAAATGCTGCAGCTGCCCTCTATCGTCACCCACCGTTCTGGGACACCCACCGGCTCCTCCACCGAAAGCGCCACCCGAGGTTCCGCCGCCAGCCTCCGCGCCTTCTGCGATGTCCGAGAGGTGAAGATCCGCGCCACCGTCCCGTCCCACTCGAACCAGATCGGCACGATCGTCGGCTGCCCGCCTTCCTGCAGGTACGCGAGCTT
>CAZKZR010000454.1:0-3170 GCA_964557245.1 uncultured Anaerolineaceae bacterium
AGTGCATCACGATGAGGGCATGGTATCGCGCCAGCAGGTCCCGTTCGCTCCAGTCATCCGGGGCCGCCCCCTCGAGGGCTGCGAGCACCCAGCGCTGCCAAACGTGGTAATCGCGTGACTCGATGGGACCGAGACCGAGCCGGCTGAAAAGCCGCATTGAATACGCATCGGCAGCGAATGCCGGTTGGCGAGCGGCGTAACAGATCATCGCGTCCGCCGTCTCCGGCCCAATTCCGAACGTCCCCAGCAGTATCGGGCGCAGCTGGTCCGCTGGAATGGCCATCAGTGCGTCGAAACCGCCATGTGAGCCGCACAGCGCCAGAAAGGCCCGTAGCTTCAGTGCCTTCTGGCGGTATTGGCCGCTGGGCCGAATGAGTTCTTCCAGCGCTTCCTGGGACAGGGCTCCCATCGCCGCCGGTGTCAGCGCGTTTGCGGCACTGAGGCGTTCGATAGCGCGTTCCACGTTGGACCACATCGTGTTCTGCACCAGTATGCAGCCAACGCACACCTCGAACGGATCTGCGTCCGGCCACCAGTGCCAGCCCCGCCACTCGTGCATCCGTTCGAGCGTGTGGTACGTCTCCACCACCCGTGCCTGGTCAGGATGCACCGTCATATGTCCGCCGGGAGCAGTGCTTCGTTCGCGTTGGCGCGGCCCTTTTCAGTCGCGAACGTCCGCACCGATACAGCCGAGACGATGATCGCCCCGCCGAGCACCGCCCACCAGCCCGGCGTCTCTCCGAGGAACAGGAACACCCAGACAGGGTTCAATACCGGCTCGAGCATGCCGATGAGCGAGGCTTCCAGCGCTTGAACGTGAGCAACGCCGAAGCCGAACAACAGGTACGCGAACCCGATCTGCACAATGCCCAGGAACGCCAGCCCGGCGATGTCCCCCGCATCCGGTGTGAACGGTTCGCTGCTTCCTCGTGCGAGGTTCACTGCCAGCAATCCAACCACCAGGATTGCGTTGCCCAGCATCATCGCTTCTGGCCGCGTCTCCGCGCGGCAACCCGGTGCGCGCAAGAGCGTGAACATCGCCGCGAGCGTCACCCCGGAAGCTGCGGCCAGCACATTTCCCGTCACCGCGTCCGTATCCAGCTTGCCCACGAAGAACAACGCCATCCCGGCGAAGGCCACGCCAACCGCCGCGAAATCGAGCCGGGACGGCCGCTCGCCGAGAAACAACGCTCCGCTTGCGAGCAGATAGAGGGGCGCCGTGTACTGGAGGAAGATGGCGCTGGCCGCCGTGGTCATCTTCGTCGCCGCAACGAACATCACAAGCGTCAGCGCGTAACTGATGGCGATGCCCCAGGTGAGCGCGTTCGTTTTCCACGGCAATCGCAAAGGCGGCCGAGCGACGATCCACATCACGATCCCTGCTAGCAGCGACCGCCACATGGTCACACCCAGCGCGTCCAGCGAGACCCATTTGATGAACAGCCCGCCCGTGCTCCAGAGCACCGCGGCGCCCAGCACCGCGATGAGGCCCTGCTGGTGCGGGCTCAGTGTCCCAAAGGCGTCTCTGTGGCGAGCGAAAGCGCGGCCGGTCATGCGCAGAAAACGATACAGGCCGCCATGGGTAACCGCGCCGGGAGCCTAAAGCTGGGACTTCGCCTTCAGAACTTTTCCGTTTCGATCAATCAGGTTGCCTTCGCGGTCGTAGAGCTCCGGTTCGTCGCCCGCCAGCTTCTTGTCGAGATAGATGTACGCCGCCAGCGTGGCAACGCCGCCGATCAGTGCGATGACAATCCCAAGCACGATCTTGTCGGGGTCGAACCGCACGAACAGGTAGATGACGAACGTCACGATGAACCCGATAAGGGCGGCGTTCAGGTAGCGGCGAAGGGCTCGCATCATGACGAGAAGTATTGGACGGTGGGGAAGGGATGTAAAGACGGACGACTACGGGATGCTGGCGAATCCGCACCTCGCTGCTGCCCAGTTCAAAGACTGCTCGGCTCCAGAGTCGCTCAGTAGTCGATTGTCGGTTCGAGGCCCAGGGCGACCTTGCCGATGAACTGCATGTTCTCCGTTTGGGCGGGAGCCATGAAAGGGAGTGCCCGCACATCGCGGTACCAGCGAGAGTAATCGCTCCCTGTGACGAAGGAACCTCCCCCAGCCAGGCTCATCGCCTGGTTTACGACACTGATGGCGGCGCTCTCGGCAAACGTCTTGCTCGCCCTGCTGGCCGCGGTGAACCTTCGCATGAGGTCCAGCGGCGCGTTGCGCGGGGTGTACTCCGCGAATATTCGGTTCACCTCCATCAGGTGGGCCTGTTGCATGGCCTTCGCTGCCATCAAATCCACGTCCATCTCGGCGACCGCGATCTGGATAGCCACTCGTTCCGCGGCCGGGTGGGCGGCAGGTAATTTCACCCGACTCTGAAGCTCTCTCAGCGAACGGTCTCTCGCGGCCTGTGCGATGCCCAGGGCCGCGTTCACCAGGCCCGCGTTGGCCACGAGGCCGTTGAAGTAGAAGTCGGACGATTCGGAGCCAAAGGGACGACCAAGGGACAGGGCATCGCGTGGGAGCTGGACGTCCGTGAAGCGGACCACTCCGCTCCCGGAACCGCGCATGCCCATCCCGTCCCAGTTATCCAGGATTTCGACACCCGGCGTGTCTCGCGGAATTAATGCGCTGCCGACGACGTCCGGCTGGCCCTCGCGGACCACACGGCAAGAGGTGTTCAGCAGGGTCGCCAACGGAGAAAGCGTGGCGAACGTCTTCGTGCCGTCCACCACCCAACCGTCACCAGAGGAGCGGGCCTCAGTCTTGAGCGCCCCGCCTGCGTAGACGCCGGGTTCGGTCCCGGCCACGCAAAGCACGTCTGTGCCTTTGGCCACGCCGGTCAGTACCGCGCCGATCCGTTCGACGGCCTCGCCGAGGCCGCGTGTCTCGAGCGCGCGCCATGCACCGGCGTAGCCGAAAGTCGCGCCGATGTGCATCCAACTGGCTATCGCCGTCGATGAGCAAGCCTGAGCAAGTTCGAAGGCACCGGCGGCGAGGTCGTGAGGGGACTGAACGTCCATGCCACCAAGCTTCGCGGGAACGGCGGCGGCAAGGATTCCCGCATCCCGCAGAATGCCAAAGCTCCTGCGGGCGAACTTGCCGCTCGCATCGTATTCCCGAGCCAGTTCCGCCAGGGCAGGGCGAAGCACTCGAATTCT
>CAZKZR010000455.1:0-3156 GCA_964557245.1 uncultured Anaerolineaceae bacterium
CCCGGCGGCACCGACGCGTTGGAGGGAATGGCGAATGGATGGACTGCAACTCACGGGACTCGAAGGCAAAGTAGCGGTCGTCACGGGCGGTGGACGCATGCGCAGCATCGGCCGGCCGATTGCGGTCGAAATGGCGAAGGCTGGCTGCAAGGTCGTGGTCACCGGTTCCGGGCGGCCCCCCGAGCAATACCCCGATGACGAGAAGGAAGCCGGCTGGCGCGATGTCGCATCGGTCGAAGAAGAGATCCGCGCGGCCGGCGGGACAGCGATCGGTCTCGCCTCGGACGTCAGCGACGAAGGGGCGGTCCGCGACCTGCTAAAGCGCACACTCGACAACTTCGGGCGAGTCGATTTCGTGGTGAACAACGCCGGCGCCGCTCGCGGCCGGGACCGCGTCCCGGTAGTCGACATGCCGATTGACGCCTGGGACACGGTGATCCGCGTCAACCTGCGTGGCAGCTTCCTGATGTCCAAGATCTTCGGCCAGCACTTCATCGATGCCGGCCAGGGCGGCTGCATCATCAACATCTCATCGATCGCCGGGAAGATTCTTCCGCCCAACACCTCCGCCTATGCCGCCAGCAAGGCGGGCATCCAGGCGCTCACCGCCTCCATGGCCCAGGAAGTCGGCCAGTTCGGCATCCGCGTCAACGCGATTTGCCCCGGATTGGTGGACACGGTCCGCATCGACGACATTCGCGGCACACCAGCCTGGGACGCTTCCACCGCTCGAATTGCCTTGCGCCGCATGGGCGAAGGCAACGAGATCGCCTGGGCGACCATCTACCTCTGCAGCGACCAGGGCTCGTGGATCACGGGCCAATCGATCAACATCGATGGTGGGATGGCGGTCCAACACTGAGGGACAACCCGGGTTGCGTCTTCACGCCCCCGATCCGAAACTTGAATCGATCCCCGATAGCTCAACGGTAGAGCACGCGGCTGTTAACCGCGGTGTTCGTGGTTCGAATCCACGTCGGGGAGCCAATGTGGTAGCTCGGCGAACCCAGCGATGGGTTCGCCTTCTTTTTGCCCAGCGAAGGTCGAAAGCGACCCTCCATACAACTCCAAGACGAGCTCGTTTTCCGTGATGGTGGCTCGCTTCAGGACGAGGCGGGTGAGTTCCCGCTGCTCGTACGGCTGCAGATGGGGGAACGCTTTTCCGAAGTTCTCAAGCCCCCGGCTGACGATCGCAGGGGTGATTGCGCCGCCGTCGATTTGGGCCGCTTCCAACTCGGCGGATGCGATGGACGATTCGAGGTCCACCCGGCGGGCGCGCAGGCCGGCAAGTTCATCGTTGACCACGCGCACAGCATCGCCAGTCGCGAGCGCGAGGCTTCGTGCCATCAACGAGGCATCGGCATCCAGGGCCTTGAGGGCGCGGCGAGCGGTCCGAATCCTGGCCTCTGGCTCAGCGCGTCTCGCAGCGAGGTCGGCGTTCGCTGCCGTGACCAACTGAGCGACCTGTTCCGGCGTAGCAGCGAGAACGCCGATGCGCTCGACGACGGCGTCCTCCACGAGGCTGGATGTCACGCGGAGGTGGCACGTCTTGGTGAGGCAAACGTAATACCAGTAAGTCACCCCGCCGCGGCCGGTGCCCGAGCGCCCAACCATCGTCTCGCCGCACTTACCGCAGTGGAGCAGGCCGTCATTCAGGATGTGGACGTGCCGGATGCTCGCTGCCTGGTTGTGGTTAGCACGACCGTTCAGCGCCATCAGCGCCTGCACGCGATCAAAGACATCTTTCTCAACGATCGCTGGCCAGACCGCCGGAACGATCCGTCCATCCTCGGTCACCTTCTCGGCGATGTAGCCCCGGTTCTGGAGCATGTGCTGGACCGTGCTCAGGCCGAACGGTTTTGCCTCGTGGATCACGCCACGACGGGAAGTGTAGGAGCGCGACCAAAGACCGTTCACTTCTAGTGCGTCGCGGGTCGCCTTCAACGAGCCCACCCGTAGGTACTCGGCAAAGGCGAAGTTCACGATTGCTGAGTCGTCGGCGTTTGGAATGAGATATCCCTTCCTCAGCGGGTCGAGGGCATAGCCGAAGAGGTTGCCGCCATTCCACAGACCCCGGTCGGTGCGAGCCACAAACGCGTCCTTCGTCCGTTCCGAAGTCTGCTCCCGCTCGAACTCCGCCAGGGCCATGACGATCGTCATGATCAGGCGCCCGTGGGCGCTCGTGGTGTCGTAGTCCTCTTTCAGGCTGACGAAGTGGGCCTCGTTTCGCTCGAGAACTTCGACGAACTGAAGGAAGTCGCTCACCGAGCGGCACAGGCGAGAGAGGGCAGTGAACATCACCGTGTTCACCCGGCCTGACTCGATCTCCGCGATCAATCGCCGCATCTCCGGGGACCTCATGGAGTCCTTCCCGGATACGGCGCGTAACTCGATGACTTCGACCTCGCTCCAGTCTTCCCCGATGCCCTGCTTGTACTCGAGGTGCTGGCGCAGTCGCTGCAATTGTGTTTTGAGCGAACCTTCCTCGTTCCGCGACTGCATGTCCGTCGAGACTCGGACGACCAGCGCCGCGCGACGCTGCGGCTGAACGACGGCAATCCGTCGCGCCTTCATCGCCTCGCCTCCGAAGTCATATCCGTACACACGCTCTGCGCTGGGACACGGTCAACCAACCGACCCAGCGCCAGGGCGATGAGCGCATAGGTGCGGTTTGGGTCGGGCAGCGGGCCGGCGAGGACAGTCTTGATTTTCATGGGTGCTTACACGGAAAGCGCCCGCGAAGCGTCGGGCCCGTCGGATTGCCGAGACCTCCGCGCTACCTCCGCGATGTAAACGGAGGTGTCTGTGCCCCTAATCGATCTGGGTGCATTACGCGCCCGACGACTTTACGGGCTTCAACCAGGCGCACTTCGACCGCGTGGAGAAGGTGGTCCGCCGGATGTTCTCCACGCGACGATGGCCCGCATACGTTGAACTCGGCGACCTCGTTCAGGACGTCGCCCTGCACGTGGCGGAGCACCTAGGAAACTTCGACCCTGGAGGGACGGCCACCGTGAACACTTGGATCGAACGAGTCGCTCTCAATCGCCTGGCTGACAGCTTCGACCGGGAGACGGCGCAGAAGCGCGGTCGGAACTTCCGCCACGTCACGCTCCACGCACATCACGCAGAAGAACCCGGACTGGAGGAATTGCT
>CAZKZR010000456.1:0-3149 GCA_964557245.1 uncultured Anaerolineaceae bacterium
CTGACCACGCCACCGGTTACGAAGATGAACTTTGGCATGGCCTCCCGCGTTCCGTCGTTGCTCAACCAATGCTAGGTGCTGGGCGGCGGGAAGGTCAACGAACATTTGTGTTACATGGGCGGCGCAGAGGCGAAAGGCAAAGGGATGAGGCGAACGCGGGTGGTTGCGGGCGAACCGGGTTGCGGCATGCTTGAATCGAGGGGTTGCGATGGAAGACGACGACAACCACGTTCCGGCTACGTTCGAGAATCACGGCCATGTTGCCGGCCCGTTCTATCACGGGACGAAGGCGCAGCTGCGCCCCGGTGACCTGCTCGAGGCGGGCCGGGATTCAAACTTCGAAGAGGGCCGGGTTTCGAACAACATCTACTTTTCGGCAACGCTCGATGCAGCCGCATGGGGAGCCGAACTCGGCAGGGGCGAAGGGCGGGGTCACATCTATATCGTTGAGCCGACCGGGCCCTTCGAGGACGACCCGAACCTGACGAACAAGCGGTTCCGCGGGAACCCGACGAAATCGTACCGCTCGCGCCACCCGATTCGCATCGTCGGCGAGGTTGAGGAGTGGGAGGGGCATCCGCCGGAAGTGTTGCAGGGGATGCTGGACAGCCTCGCTGAGATGCGTCGCAACGGACTCGCGACGATCGAGGACTGATCGGCGCCCACTAAGCCCGCGGCGTCCCGGGTACCTTTACGGCGGTGGTAGCGTTAGGAATTGGCTGGCGCGGATGCGCCCCCTCGCGGCCAGCGGAGGTTTGCCATGCGCGGAATTGGGCTCGCCGCGGCGATCGTCCTGGCGGGCGTTGTCCTGGGCGCGGGCCCGATTGGGCCGGCGCGGGCCCAAACTCCGGCAGCCCTCGCTGCGCCCGCAAACGTCCGCATCGAGAACGTCTACAACCCGCTCCCGCCTGACCTGCTCACCATCCCGAAAGTGGTCCGCTGGGACCGTGTGGCCGCGCCCGGCGTGAACTACCGGGTGACCCTGACCCTCCCCCCGCGCGACGGCCCGGCGCCCAGCCCGTTGCCGGAAAACGCTGTTGCGAAAGTCGCCGACAGTGAGCCTCCGGAGTACCGCTTCGAGTACGCACCGTGGCGCGGGCCGTACTGCTTCCGGGTGGCGGCTCTGTACCCGGAGGGACAGGTCAGCGATTCCGAGCCCGTCTGCATCGCGAAGCAGACAGACGACAGCCCGTTCGATGTTCACGACCTGAGCATCGGTCTCCAGGCATCGCTCCGTGGCTTTGTGATCACCTGGGAGAGCCACTTCTACCGCGGCGAGTTCTCGGTGCAGAAGGCGCTGAAACCGAGCAGTGCTGATAACCCGCGGGAGCAGGACTGGGGCTATGTGTCGATGCACATTTCCGAGGTAGGCAACGGCCTGTACGAATTCGCAGAGCCGGGTACGGTTGTGGGGCAGGCGTACTGCTTCCGGGTGCGGCCGAACATCGACGACGGGCGCTGATCACCGCCGGCGTGCCTGGCGCAACCGCCGGTGGATGGCCCGCAGCCGGGGCCGACACCGCTGAGTCCGGACGCCGGGAACGGTGCGACGGATGCCCTTCCGCACGTGCCGTTCCCGTGGGAGCTGACGGTCGGCGGCATCGTGCTGGTGGTGGTGGCGGTGGTGAACTGGTGGGTGTTCCGGGGGTATCGCTAAGGGGAGGCCGCAGCCGGCTGGCGGAACGAGACGCCGAGATTGGGACTGAGCGTAACCCGCGAGAGCCAAGGATCGAGTCCAGTTGGTTCCCGAAAGGAGGCACGGGTGACCCTTATTGAGCGCTGCGGACAAATCGAAGCTGTGATGGCGATGCCGCGACGCCCGGACGGCGACGGATTCGCCGGGAAGACTGCGCTGGAGCCGGGGCGCGGCGGGTAGAAAGGTCAATCCAGATGAAACCCAGGATGTTCTTCGTGATCGGCGCGGCGCTGGCAGCCGGGCTGATCGCCACATCTGCGGTCGCCAAGGGACCAGGGGGTGGTCCTGGAGGCGGCGGCGGCCACGGTGGCGGCGGTGGGAGCGGTGGCGGTGGTGGTGAAACGACCGTCGCCAACTACCTATCGGTCCCAGCGATCTTCGTGCCGGGGACGACCGGCGGGCCGGTGACGAACTTCGCATGTGGGGATGCGGTCATGCCCAGCGGCGATACGACGACCTTCGTCGCACCCTACGACGATCCCGAAATAGTTGGTGACGGCGTCCCAGGCGACTACTACATACAGGGCGTGAACAAGTGGCAGGCGTCGTGCGCAGTTGCCGCGGATGACACGATGTCTACAACGGGCGACTGGGGCGACAACCTGGTGTCCGCGCCTCTCAAGGCAGGAACTCCGATCCGGGTGGAGATGGGACTCCTCGCAGTTGGCGCGGACCCGATGACGGGATTCGCTGTCTACAAGCTGACCGATGAGCTGGACCGGCTGGCTACCTACGGGACGCTCGGGACGGCGGTAACGCCGTACCCGGAGGTGCGAGTCTGGAACGCCGGGGCCACGCTGAAGATCGAGCGCTCGGACGGATTCGTCGTCTACCAGGGGGCGTTCACCGCTGAGATCAACGCGACCGGCCGAGTGGTGTACGGCTTCAACTGGCAGAAACCGCTGGCCGGAACGTACACCATCACCTTCACCGCTCCGACGGTCCTGATTACCGGAGCTGATGCCGGCACCATTTCGGGCGACCAGCACAGCGCAGCCATCCAGGTCAACGTTGCCGCCAAGGCCGGCGGTGGCAAGAAGTAGCACGATCAATCGGGCTTCGGAGTCGCCGGCCACCGCCGGCGACTCTTATTCCGGGCCGTACTGAAAGCAGGCAGGCAAGATGAAATCGAAGATCGCAGCCCTGGCCGCATTCGCGAGTCTGCTCGTCGGCGTCGTGACGATGGGCCTAGCCTCGACTGGCTCGTCGGCCAGCGCCGAAGTCACTGCCCTGCCGGGCATGTGCAATGGGCGCACTGACGCCAACGTCGTCCTCAACGCCCACGCCAACGGACAGCTCCGTGCGCCCAAGTACATCCTCAACATCTCCACTGACGCCAGCGGCCACCCAACAGGCACTCTCGTCGTCGGCCAGGGCAAGGATCGGCTGCTCGTCGAAGAGTGGTGTCGTCTCTGGCTCCACATTCCTGGCACAACGCCCGGCGGCAGCGACC
>CAZKZR010000457.1:0-3137 GCA_964557245.1 uncultured Anaerolineaceae bacterium
CGGCTCAAAGCGGAGGCCGCGCGGTATTTCCGTGGCGAGGTGATCATCGCCGCCGACGGACTGGCACTAACGGTCTGAGGCTCACTCAGGCGGGGGGCAGTTCGTACGCAACGTCGATTTCGCCGGCAGTTGACCCCGAGCTCACGGTCACCGGCAGATGGAATTCAAATTGGCCGATAAAGCAGAGTGCTTCGGCGCCAGTACGGCAGTAAAAGATAGAGGCTGTAGCGGTGATCTCGGCAGTACCCTCACCGAGCTTCACCGGTACCGGCAGAGTGATCACGGGCTCATCGGAAGACCAGGAGAGCGACTTCTCTCCGAGGGTGACCACGGCCGGGTTCGAGCTGGAAAGTTCGAGTTTCGACGGAGCTGAACCGTTGAGGTGGTAGCTCGCGGGCGCGGAGAGGGTGATTCGGAGGTTAGCGGCGGCTGACGAAACTGAGACTGGCGGCAAATCCACGCGAGTGACCCGCCCCGGGACTCCGCTAGCAATTGCGGACAGATTGCTCAGCGTCAACGTCGACAATGAACCCAGCGAGGGATCGAAGACGCGGACGAGGTGGTTGTTGGTATCGGCGATGTAGACCTTGCCATTGGCGACCGAGAGCCCGCCGGGCTCATCCAACTGGGCGGCACCGGCGACACCGTCAGCCCAGCCGCGGGTGCTTCCGGCAGCGGTCCCCACCTGGCGAGCCACGAGATCCAGGACGCGCAAGCGATGGTTGTAGGTATCGCCGATGTAGAGCGCGCCATCGTCGTAGGCGATGCCCTGGGCATGCTGGAGCTTCGCCTGTTTGGCTGGCCCATCGTCGTCGCCGTAATCGAAGAGGCCGGTGCCGGTCAGCGTGGTGACTTCATTCCCGCCGATCGGGAGTTCGCGTACGGAGCTGGATTCCGGATCTACCCAGAAGAGATTCTTTCCGTCAGTCGTGATGCCTGAGGGCTGGGCGAGGGTGGCCATGGTGCGCCGGTCGCCATCGTCAATGCCTTCCCGGCTCGTGCCGGCGAGCACGGAGATTGTGCGCTCAGCAAGATCCATCGCCCACAGTTGGTGGATGCCGGCCATCGCGATGTAAAGCGTTTGGCCAACGACTACCACGTCCCATGGCGATGCCATGGCCACCTCCCGGGCGACACTGTTGTCTTTCGGGAAACGATCCAACTGGCGGCCGGTCCCGGCGATGGTCTTCACGGCGAACGTCGCGGTGTCGATGGCACGGATAGCTTGGTTCGGGGTATCGGATACGTAGAGTGTCTTGCCATCGGCCGATAGCGCGAGACCCTGCGGCTGGCGGAACGCAGCTTCGTCCGCCGCTCCATCGGCGAAGCCCTCCTGACCCGTGCCAATAGCCTTCTGAAGTTCTCCGGAGAGCGAGGCGACAAGGATCCGGTTATTGCCCGAATCCGCGATGTAGAGACGGTTGCTGGAGGCGTCAGCAAGCACCTTCCCTGGATAGGACAGGACGGCGGTGGCTGGCGCGGAGTCCAGCGTGAGCGCGAGCGGCTGTGGTTTGAGTCCGCCGTTGGCGCTGAATTCGTCCCTGAGTGACGAGAGGATCGGCTGGAAGAGTGAATACACGCCTTCGCCAGCGTGCCCGCCCACGAGGTTTCCTGCTGGATCGATCAGAACGAGCGTTGGCCATGCGTTGGCGCCAAACGCGTTCCAGACGACGAAATCAGGGTCATTGATAACCGGGTGCTCAAGCCCGTAGCGCCTGATCGCGTCACGGATCGAATCGTCGTCGTGCTCAGTCGCGTACTTACCGGAATGGACACCAATAACCACCAGCGAATCGCCGAATTCGGCTTCGAGACGCTTGAGGTCAGGGATGATGTGCTGGCAGTTGATACAGCCCAGCGTCCAGAAGTCGAGCAGAACGACCCGACCCTTGAGCTGATCGAGCGTGAGGGGTTTGGGCACGTTGAACCACGTCACACCGGTTGGAATGGGGGGTGACGGGTCTTTCCCGGCCCAGGACTGGCGCGGCGAGGAATCAGCCACTTCGGTACCTCCGGGTACGCGCCGAGACGAGTCTGAGGACCCTCCGGAGCAAGCGGCGAGGATGGCGATCATGCATACAGCCATGATAGTGAAGAGCCATGCGCGGTTCGTCATGCGGAAGGCGGAGTAGGTAGGCAAGGTGGCGAGCCCACGTTACGAGAGGCGGGTTCACGGGCGGTAAACGTAGGTTCGCCCTATACTTCGAAGTCCCTATGTCGAATGAACCGTCCCTTGAGGGCCTGCGCGAAGAGGCGCTGGCGGCGCTCGCTTCGGCTTCGAATGAAGCCGAGCTTGAACAGTGGCGGATCACGTTTTTTGGGCGGCAGGACGGCCGAATGACGGCTCTCCTGCGGGCGATCAAGGATGTGCCAGCCAGTGAGCGGGCGGCGTTCGGGGCGAACGCCAACAAACTGAAAAACGAGCTGGAACTGGCGCTCGAGTCTCGACGCGAGGGGCTGAAGGCCGCGGCACTGAAAGCGCTGAGCACCGATGCCGCGCTCGACGTTACGTTGCCGGGCCGGCCGCAGGTGATCGGCAGGCTGCATCCGGTGACTCAAACCATGCGCGACTGCTTGAAGGCGTTCGGCGATATGGGCTTCCGCGTGGCCGAGGGACCCGAGGTGGAGTGGGACCGCTATAACTTCGACGGCGTGCGCATCCCCGAGGACCACCCGGCGCGTGACATGTGGGACACGATCTGGGTGAACACGATCATCGATGGCAAGCGGAGCATGCTGTTGCGTACGCACACCTCGCCGAACCAGGTGCGCGTGCTGGAGCGCACAGCCGAGCCCCCGGTTCGGGTCGTGGTTCCGGGCAAGTGCTACCGGCAGGAAGCTACGGACGCCACACACGAGTGGATGCTGACGCAGATCGAGGGCCTGGCCGTGGACGAAGGCGTCCGGATGAGCGACCTGAAGGGCGTCCTGTACGAATGGTCTCGCCAGATGTTCGGGGCCGACCGAAAGATCATCTTCCACCACAGCTACTTCCCGTTCGTCGAGCCGGGTGTCGAGATGGCGATCGACTGCTTTATCTGCCGGGGCAACGGTTCGGAGTGCCGGACGTGCCACGGGACCGGTTGGATCGAGATCCTCGGCGCGGGGATGGTCCACCCGGAGATCATCGACCGGGC
>CAZKZR010000458.1:0-3133 GCA_964557245.1 uncultured Anaerolineaceae bacterium
GGGCCCGGGTTGTACTTCGCCAACTCCTGCCGCAGCTTCGCCATGTTCGGGTCACTCGTCGGATACGGCCGGTACTCTTCCACCTCGCGTGCCCAGTTCGCCGCGCTGGCGATGCCGGCCGCCTGGAAGGCGGCGGTCAATTCGGCCCTCGTGGCGTTGTTGGCTGACACCTTCGCAGTCGCCTGGCTGCCGGATGTCGCGGTCGCCGCGGTCGTAGCGGCCGTACTTGGCTTCGCCGTCGCCGAAGTCGCCGCGGTCGCCTGCACCGCCGTCGTGGCCGTGCTGGCCGGCTGCCCACCGGTCGTCGCGGTGGCACTGTCGCTGTCGGAGCTGCTGCAGGCCGCCATCAGAAGCGCGCTCGCAGCAGCGCCGGCGACTAGGATTCTCAGTTTCACGTGTTCCCTCCGTGAGTCGTACCGCCTCAGCCTCGCATCGGAAGATGAGAGCCGTGTGAGAGCCGCCGCGCCGGTATACTGCCCCACTCATGGGCTTTTCGGCAGTATTCCTTGATGTAGACGGCGTCATTAACGACCATGCCCGCAATCCCGGCATGTGGGATGCGCACATGGGCGAAATCCTCGCCCCCATCCTTGGCGCCGAACCAGCCGATTGGGGCCGCGCCAACCGCCGGGTCTTCCCCCGCATCTGGGCAGAACAACGCACCTGGGGCACCGACCCCATCCGGCGCATCGAGATTGAGTGCCAACTGATCCTGGCCGGCATGTGCGCGGAACTCGGGCTACCGCCGCCACCGCCGGAATCGTGCTTCGAACTCTGGAAATCGGTTGACCTCCATATCGCCAGGACCGCTGGGGCCGCCTTCCCCTTCGCCTCGGACGCCATCCGCTCCCTCTCCCAAGTGGCCACTCTTCACATGGCCACCGGCAACCCGTCCTGGCGGGTGGAAACGCTGCTCACCGCGCTCAATGTCCGTGATCGCATCGGTTTTCCGGCCGGACCTGACCTGCTCGGCATCTGGAAGAGCTGTCCTCAGTTTTACGAACGGGTCCTGGAACGCACCGGCGTCGATGCCGCTGAGGCTCTTGTGGTCGACGACACCGCGGAGTGCATCGAGCACGCGATGGAAGCCGGCGCTCGCGGAGCCCACGTGACCTCCGAACCCTGTAGCTGCCCCGCGGCCTTCCACGTGGCGTCGCTCGTTGAGGTTGCATCGCTCCTCGCCTGACCGGCGCCGCCGGCCCCATATCCCCTCATTCCGAGGCGATATCGAATTGCACCGTCACCTCGAGCCCCCCGCCGCGCCGCGGATGAGCTTCGATGGTCCCGCCCTGCACCTCCGTTAACCGCTTGCAGACCGGCAGGCCAAGCCCCACGCCCGCGGTCGTCAACTCATGCTTCGGGTCCCGGTAGAACGGCTCGAACATCTGCCGCACCTCGTCCGCCGAAAGCACCGGCCCGCGGTCAGCGACGACGATGGCGACGCGGCCATCGCGCGATTCGATCGAGACCCTGATCGGCTCGCCCGCTGTCGCGTACTTCTCCGAATTGCGTACCAGGTTGCCCACCACCTGCTCAACGAACACAGGGTTCGCGTTCACCGGCGGAAGGTCCTTCGCGACGTTGATTTCCAGCGGCCTGGAACCTCGCAACGGCCGCATTCGCTCCAGCACCGGCGGCAGCGTGCGCTGCAGCAAAGTCGGCTCTGAAGCCGTTTCCGCGGCATTCTCCGCCCGTGACAGGATCAACATGTTCTCGATGATGCGCTGGAGCCGCACGGCATGGTCGTTGATGTCGCCCAGCAGCGTCTCGCGGTCTGACGCTTCCAGGATCTCGGAATGCCGCCGCAAGATGCTCGCGCACCCCAGGATGCCGGTCAGCGGTGTGCGCAATTCATGCGAAACCAGCCCCAGCAACTCGTCCTTCATCGAGTTTGCCACGTGCAACTCGTCCGTCAGCTGCTGCAAGGCACCCAGTTGCTCTCTCGCCTGGTATTGCCGTGCCCGGGATCGCAAGGCTGTCTGCAACACGGTGAGGAGCGACCGTCGTCCGACTGGTCGCTCCAATATCGATACCTGGCCGAGTTCCGAAACCAGCTCCTGGCGGGAGTGCAGGATCCCCTTGCGTGAAAGCACGATGATCGGCACATCGGACCAGGGCGGCTGCTCCGCGCGGAAATGGCTGAACCTCCGCACGCTGTCCTGGCTGAGCGCCTCATCCGCCACTACCAGCGTCCCGACTGCCGTCTCCGCCGCCTCCAGTGCCTCGAAGACGCTCGAAAACGGGACTCCCGAAAGTCCCGCATCCTCGATGAGCTCGCAAATCAGGTTGGCGTCCCTCCCGGTCGGCGCGACCACCAGGATCCGTTGTTCATCAACGTCCGCCATGCTCTCCCTCCGACTCCCCGATGCGCACCGGGACACCTGTGAGCAAACCGCGGTACCCCCGCAGCGGTTCACCGATCATCACTCCCTGCTTCGTGAACGCGAGCTCCCTCAGCATCCGTTCGTGGTCGCCGGTGCGGCGCTTCACCACCGAGATGGCCTGCCGGATTTCCCCCTCCGCCTCGAAGTAGCGGAACGCGATCACGGTATCCGAAAGGTAGCTCGCGTCGATCGTATCGGCCGAATCCAGGATCAAAAGGCCCCTCTGGGTATTCGTCGTGAACGTCGCCACCCCGAGTTGCCCCAGATAGCTCAGAAGCTCGTGCAGATGAAGCATCAGGAACCGCTCTTCCGGCATGGCCAGCAGGTACCCGTTCAGGCTGTCGATGACCACAACCGTCGCCGCCATGCCCTCAGCAGGCTCGACGGAAGCCTGGACGAGCGCCGCGAACTCACTCGGGGAGAGCTCGGCGGGGTTCACGGACTGGATGGTCATCCGGCCGCTTTCCACCTGCGTGCGGAGCGGCACCCCTATCCCGTCCATCCGAGCCATGAACGTTGCCGGCCGCTCATCGAAAAGGAACACCGCCGCACATTCGCCATTCCCCGCCGCAGCGGCTGCATATTGGGCCGCAATCGTCGATTTTCCTGTGCCGGAAGGCCCCACCAGCATCGTCGCTGTACCCCGGTCGATCCCCCCGCCCATCATCGCGTCGAGCCTTTCGTTCCCGGACTGGAGCAGCGGCCCCGGCGGCAGCTCCTGGTGCTCGCTCGATGACAGCTGCGGGAAG
>CAZKZR010000459.1:0-3126 GCA_964557245.1 uncultured Anaerolineaceae bacterium
AGGGCAGCGAGACGATGGTCACCGTGCCGGCGTCGCCGTTCACCGTGACGGTGGCGCCGTTCGGGATGCGCCGGGTTGCGCTCGTCACCGAAGGCACGCAGGGAATGCCCAGTTCGCGGCTGACAATCATCGCGTGGCTCTGCGCCGCGCCGACATCGACGACCACACCGCCGGCCGAAACGAACAGCGGCGTCCACGACGGATCGGTAATCGGGGCGACGAGGATGTCGCCGGGTTCGAGCGCCGTCGGGTCGATCGGGTCAAGCACGACGCGGGCTACACCGGTGACGGACCCGGGGCACCCGGGGAACCCCTGGAGCACGTCGCCCGCCTTCACGGCTTCGACTTCCGTCGCGCCCCGGGCGGGCCATGCCGACGGATCGGTGATCGTGCCCCAGAATACGAACGGCTCCTGCAGGTTGGCATAGGCCTGCATCAGGTCGCGGCGGCGGTTCAGTTCAGCGCGGAACGGCCGAGGGTCCTTGATCCAGTCGTCCATTTCGCTCGCGAGCACGAGGCCGAAGTCGTTCACGTTGTCGGTGAGGCCCTGCTCCACCAGGCGCTTGCCCAGCAGGTGCATGGCCATGCGCGCCTCCTGGATGAGCTTCACGTTGTTCGTTTTCGTCCGTTCGCGGCCGGCCTGGAAGAGCACAGCGGCGCGAGCCGCCGCCAGGAACATGCCCTGCGTCGCGGGGTCGCCGGCCAGCATCTCGCTGATCTCTTTCGTGACCCGCTCGCGCTCCTCGGCCATGTGCCTGTTGCGGAGCGCGGGGTCCGCATCCGCGGGGGCTAGGCGCATCCGGTCGATGGCGGCGAGCGCCAGTTCGGGCCGGGTCTCCCAGGTGTTGTACATCGGCTCCCATTCGTTGGGCCCGCGCGCACCGAAGTCCTTGATGAACTGCCTGAACTCGCCCAGGAAACCCTCACCCGCTGGCCCGGCCCCCTTCAGCCTCTCGAGCCGCCCATCGCCACCCTTGTCGAACTCCGCTGTCAGCGTCGCGTCGCCGGCCACTCGCCGCCCGAGCCGCCACATCGCCATCGAGGGCGCCGCCGACTCAACGTCGCCCACCCCCGAGATCAGTCGCATCGCATCATCCGCCCGCCCAACCGCCGCGCAAATCTGCGTCAGCGCCCCCACCGGCACCGTCGCAAGGAACGTTATGAAAATGTGCTCAGAGAAGAACCGGCCGAGGTACGTCACGTACAGGTTCCGCGCGAATTCCCACAGCTCCTGGTTGGACATCGCCTCCAGGTCGGGCCGCGACGCCCGGATCGAATCCACCAACGCCTCCGACTCCGCGGGTATGTCCAGCTTGTCCGTCGTTAGCGCCCACTGAAACGTTTCGCCAATAGCCGCCGTGCGGGCCTCATTCTGATCACCAGGCGCCACCTCGTACGGCGGGATCCCCGGCTGAGCCCCGAAAAACAGGTCGTCCATCATCTGCGCCGTCAGCCCGGGACCGCGTTCCCCCAGGATGCGCGTCACTGAAGCATTCAGGTAGCAGTACCCGCCGAACACACCCAACGTCTCCATGTTGTCGCTGGCGAACTCGTCGTGCGTGAACGCGCCCATCCGTACCAGGGCCTCGCGCCACGCCTGCTCTGTGTGTTCGCGCATGAACAGGCTGAATGTCAGCGGCGCTACCGGGTCCGGAAACACCTCGCCGACGTTCGCCCGCGTCCACAGCGGATAACGCTCACTGGGCTGACTGCCAACAATCCATGCTTCCATCGGGTGGCACCCTTTCTGAATCTCGTTCGAAGTGCCGGAGCTTACACCACGCTCGATTACGGCCATAGAGGCAGTGAATTTCGCCGAAAGCCGTCGCGATCCCGCGTAGACTTCCCGCGAATGTCCTGGCTCGATGTCAGCTCCGCCCGCATCTACTACGAATCCCTTGGCCAGGGTGATGACCTCGTCTTCGCCCACGGCCTCGGCGGCAACCACATCAGCTGGTGGCAACAGATCCCCGCATTCGCCGAGCGCTACCGCTGCACCGCCTTCGCCCACCGCGGCTTTGCGCCATCAACCGAAGCACCCGGCGGCCCCGGCGCCCGCGCCTTCGCCGATGACCTGGACGCGCTCCTCGACCACCTCGCAATCAACGAAGTCCGCCTCGTCGCCCAATCCATGGGCGGGTGGACCTGCATGGAGTGGGCGCTCCGGAACCCCGGCCGGGTGAAAGCAATCGTCTTCTGCGATACCACCGGCACGCTCGCTCATCCCGGCTTCCCCGCCATCTGGACCGCACAACCGCGAGGCCGCGAACAGGCGCTCTTCGAGCGCCGCATCCACCCCGCCGCCGGCGAACGGATGGCCGCTGAACAACCCGCATTGCACCACCTTTACTGGCAGATCAATGACCTCGCCTCGACCCTGGACAAAGACGCCCTCCGCCGCCAGCTCGGTGAACTCCGGACCCGCCCTCTCGAAGACCTCCCGCCGCTCACCATGCCTGTGCTCTGCCTCGCCGGCGAAGAAGACATCGTCATCCCACCCGAAACCGTACGTCTGATGGCCGAATCACTGCCCAACGCACGCTTCGTCCCGGTGCCACGGGCGGGCCATTCCGTGTACTTCGAACGAGCGGCCGAATTCAATCGCATCGTCGGGGCCTTCCTCGATGAAGTAGACAACAGGAGACCAACCACGTGATCGGCACACCGGATCAGGACAAGTTCATCCGCTCGATGAAGGCGGCCATCGTCACCTCACTGCGCAAAGACGGCAGCCCAACCAGCTCCCTCATCTTCTACGCGCTCGACGGCGACGAACTGCTCTTCAGCACCACCAGCGACCGTATCAAGGCAAAAACGTTGAAACGCGACCCGCGCATAGCCGTCGCCGTCCTTGATGAAGGCGCGCCCTGGCGTTACGCCACGATCGAAGGCACCGCCAGCATTAACGACGGCGACATCGTGCCCGACCACATCCTCATCAACCGCGCGATGCGCGCCCAACCCGACTGGCAACCACCGGAAGGCTACGAAGACACCCTCCGCCAGCAGCGCCGCGTCGTCATCCGCGTGAAGGCTCAGCGCGTCAGCGGAGTGGTGAACCGGGGCTAGGGAATCGAAACCCGCCGAAGCTGCCCCGCTTCAACCACCACCAGCTGGGTTGGCGAG
>CAZKZR010000460.1:0-3120 GCA_964557245.1 uncultured Anaerolineaceae bacterium
GGGATGGCGGCGTCCTGTTGCTTGAGGACGTTGTGTTCGGGGGTTAGGGGGGAGGTATCGGGACGGGAGGAGCCGCCGCCGTCACATGCGCTAAGGAAGAGGATGGCAACGAGCACCACCGGGGCAAGCAAGCGGATGGGGGCCGGCCGAGGGAAGCGCGGTGTGGAATCTTGCCCGGTGGGGAGGTCCGCAGCTATCCTGACGGGTACGGCGCATTCGTCTAGTGGCCTAGGACATCGCCCTCTCAAGGCGGAGATCAGGGGTTCGAATCCCCTATGCGCTACCAGCCACCAAACAGCGAGCAGGACGTCAGTCCTGCTCGTTTGCTGTCCGGGAGACCAGTAGTTTCGTACCATCGCAGCAGGTCACGTGCTCCTTTCAGGAGGTTGGCATGGCATTCGTGGATGAGGCAACCGCAGCGCTTTACCGAGAGGCATGGGATGCCTGGTACAAGCAGATCGAGCATGTGCACCGGGTGTTCCTGGGGGAAGAGGCGCTGAAGCCGGACCAGCTCAAGGGTCTGCTCAACCGGGAGTCGCGGGCGAAAGAGAAGTACGAGGCGGCGCGACTGAAGCTGCTGGGATTGGAAGACGAGTCGGCGGTGGCTGCGAACCCGGACGAGAATCCCTTCAGGTGATCCCGAACGGGCGCTGATCGGGGCGGGGTACGGGGGTAGTATTCGAGACGATGGCATCGCAGCGGGCGGTCGGTTCGCGGCGAACGTTGTACGTGATTTTCGGCGTGCTGGCGGCGATCCCGGTGATCGCGTTCGCACTCGGGCCTCTCTCAGGTTCCAGTTTCAACCTCGAGGGTCCGGCGGGGCCGTTCCTCGCGTTTTCCGCGGGGGTGCTTTCGTTTGTTTCGCCGTGCGTGTTGCCGATGGTGCCGATTTTCATCGCGCAGATTTCCGGCTCGAGCATCCAGAACGGGAACTTCACAGCTGACCGGCGGGTGACGTTCACTCACGCGGTGGCGTTCGTCACCGGCCTCTCGATCGTGTTCATTTCGCTGGGCGCACTGGCTGGCTTGCTGGGTTCGTATTTCCTGGTGGACAACAAACGGGAACTCGGCGACATCGCGGGGGCGATCCTGGTGTTCATGGGCGTGCTGGTGGTGCCGCCGCGCGGCCGCAGCGACCCGCTGAGGTCCGGCCTGCTGTTGATAGGGCTGACGGCAGTGTTCTTCTTCCTGGCGCAGGTGGGCGGAATCAAAGACGACCGCGTCCGGCTCGGGTTGCTGGCGGCCGTGATGGTCGCGGTGTGGCTACGGTTCGCCGGGTACCTGCAACTTCAGTTATTCGCTCGGACGTTTGAGGTTCGCGTAGGCAGCAACCAGCCCGTGGGGTACCTGCGTTCCGGGTTCGTGGGTGGGGCGTTCGGTCTGGGCTGGACGCCATGTGTCGGGCCGATCCTGGGGAGCATCCTGACGCTGGCGGCCGATTCTGGGGACGCGGCTCGCGGGACGTTCCTGCTGGTCTGGTATGCGCTGGGGCTGAGCATCCCGTTCCTCATCGCCGGGCTGGCTATTTCGGATGTGAACCGGTTCATGAAGCGGATCCAGCCGTATACGCCGGTCATCGAGGTGCTGAGCGGCGTGATGCTCATCGGCGTCGGAGTGCTGCTGATTAGCGGGCGGCTGACGGGGCTGAACGATTACTTCTCGTTCGCGGACTTCAACCAGGGACTGTAGGGATTTTGGATTGGGGATTTTGGATCGCCGATTGCGGTCAGGCGGCTGTGAGGCGTTGCATGGCTTTGCCGGTGACGAAGGCGAGGATGGTCGCCATCGCGAGGCCCGACACAACCCACGTTGCTGCGATGATCGCCGGCGGTGAGTCATTGGGGATGGACATTGGTCCGATGAAGGTTGGCGGCAGCGCGAGAATCCAGGCGGCGGCGCTCCAGGGGATCCAGCGCCAGGCCCGGGGGACGTAGCGACGCAGAATTCGCCATTGGGCGATGGGCATCGAAAGGAGGAGCACCGGCGCCAGCCCGAATCCGAGGGCCATGGCGAGCCAGTCCGGGGCGCCGAGGTCAGATGCGGTGGACGGCGTCATTCCGCAGGCCCAGGCAATCATGGCGCCGGCTGCGGTGGCGGGGATCCAGAGGGACGTGAACTCCGGGCGCCAGGGAACGAGCGCTCGCCACTGGGAATAACCCAGGACGGCGCCCTCACCCGAGCCGAGAAGGACTACGACGGCGGCCGCGGGCAGAGGAGGGACATCTAGAGTCCAGACAGCGAACCAGGCGAGGCCGGGAAGCACGAAACCGGCCGTTTCACCCGGCAGGACCCATGCGAACCAGCGCTTCGATGAGAAGCGGGCGCCGGGACGAACCCGATGAGGCAGGGTCCCCGCGACCACCGTCATAGTCACAAAGACAGGATGCGCCCGGGGGAGGCCGCATAGATGGGCCTCTCGGTCAGCAATAGGGGACCCTGTGGGCAGGCTTTGGGAGAAGCGCTGGTGGCGGTTAAGAGGGTGCGGATGATAGGCTTTTGTTTCGCGGCGCGTTCGTCTAGAGGCCCAGGACGCCGCCCTTTCAAGGCGGAGATCAGGGGTTCGAATCCCCTACGCGCTACCACAGACTACGGCCGCGAGAGCGAGCGCTACAAGGCCCGGAGATCCGGCAGGACCTCTGCGAACGCTTCCAGTGATTTGACCGTGCCACCCCTCCCATAGGCGTCGCCGGCGAAGGCGATGTCGAGGATGCCGACGCCGGCGTCTCGGTAGGCTGCGACCTGGCCGAGGATGGACTTCGAGGTGCCGTAGAACTGGAACCCGGCTACGCCTGGGGCTCCGCCGCCTTCTCCCGGTGTCGCGGGAGCTTCGGCGCGGGCCGAGGGGCCGTAGTGTTCACCGCGGGCGTGGGCCATGCGAGCCATGATCGCGTCGCGGGCCCTCTGGACGATGGCGTTTGCCTGTTCATCATCGGGGGAGACCAGCGCGCGGGCGCGAAAGAGGACGTTTTCGCTGGTAGGGGTCCAGCCGGCTTCGGCCGAGAGCTCCTTGTACTGGGCGACATGCTTCGCGACCTGGGGAGGCGGAGCGAAGCCAATGGCGAGATTCAGGCGGTTGGCGGCGGCGAAAGCGATGGATTCGGCGCTGTTCCCCGAGAAGAA
>CAZKZR010000461.1:0-3118 GCA_964557245.1 uncultured Anaerolineaceae bacterium
AAACGGGGATCCCACCGAAGCGATACGGCGGAGCGAGGTGTGCGGCCGTTCCACCAAGTTGAATGGTGCCAGCCTCCTCGGGTTCGACTTCGTGCCAGGCGGCGACCCACCGGCGAAGGACTTCGAAGCCCACGCCGAAATGCAACACCACCTCGCCAGCCTTAGACAGCAAGTCGAACGCAACGCGTTGGGTGACTCCCGGCGAGAAGGCCCTCTCAAATGTGCGCCCGTTTCTCGCGAAGCCCTGGGCACGCAAAGCTGGCCAGACTGACTCCCGGATCACTGAATCCAGCTTCTGGGCGGGTGTCCGAGGGGCATCCACCACCATGAAACACCCTCCTAGGCGTTCGCCGCTTCCATCGCCGCGTAGCGCGCCCGCTTGCTCTCCCTCGCCCGAATCGTCGGGTTCAGCTCGATTTTCCGGATGCGCAGGTTCTTCGGGGTCACTTCCACCATCTCGTCGTTGCCGATGAGGGAGAGGCTGCGCTCCAGGCTCGGCGGGCTCGGCGGGACGAGCTTGACCGCGATGTCGCTGGTCGAGCTGCGGATGTTCGTCAGTTGCTTGGCCTTGCAGACGTTCACATCGAGGTCGGTGTCCTTGGCGTGCAGACCGACGACCATGCCGCCGTACACCTCGTCGCCGGGCGAGATGAACATCATGCCGCGCTCCTGGGCGTTCGCGATGCCGAAGCTCAGTGCGGAACCGGTCTCGCTGGCAACAAGCGCGCCGTTGCGGTGGCGCGTGATCTCGCCGGCCCACGGGCGGTACCCCAGGTACTCGGTGTTCATGATTCCCTCGCCGCCGGTGCCGCTGATGAACGTGTCGCGGAAGCCGATGAGCCCGCGCGTCGGCACATCGAAGTCCAGGCGGACATTGCCGTTGTGGTCGCTGTGCATGCCTACCATCTGGGCCTTGCGGCCGGAGAGTGTCTCAATGAGGAAGCCGGTGGCGCTATCCGGCGCTTCCACGTAGAGCTTCTCGAACGGCTCTTCCTTGCCGTTCGGGCCGTTGTGGATGATGACTTCGGGCCGGGTGACCGCGAACTCGTACCCTTCGCGGCGCATCGTCTCAACCAGGATGGCCAGGTGAAGTTCGCCGCGACCGCTGACCACGAACTGGTCCGCGCTCTCGCCGTCTTCGACTTTCAGTGCCACGTTCGTTTCGACTTCGCGGAAAAGGCGTTCGCGCAGCTGGCGGCTGGTCACGAACTGGCCCTCGCGGCCGGCGAACGGTGAGTCGTTTACGCGGAAGGTCATCTTCATCGCCGGTTCTTCGATCGTGATGACGGGCAGCGGTTCGGTCACTGAGGGATGTGCAAGCGTTTCGCCGACGAGGACGTCACTGATGCCGGTGAGAGCGATGATGTCGCCTGCGCTGGCCTCCTGCAGTTCCACCCGCCCCAGGCCCGTAAACCCGAAGAGCTGCGCCACCCGATGCTGGCTGGTCTGGCCCTCGTGGTTGAAGCGAATGATGCTTTCGCCCGCTTTGACCTTGCCGTCCTTGATTCGGCCAACCGCGATGCGGCCACGGTAGCTGTCGTACATCAGGGTGGTGGCGAGCATGCGGAACGGCGCGTCTTCGTCGATTTCCGGCCCGGGAATGTGCTCCACGATCGCTTCGAACACCGGCTGCATCGAGCCGCTCGTTATGTCCGGCGTCGTTCCCGCGTATCCATCGCGGGCGTTCGCGTACAGCGTCGGGAAATCCAACTGGTGGTCTTCGGTCGCAAGGTCCAGGAAGAGGTCATGCGTCTCTTCGATGACTTCCTTGATGCGCGCGTTCGGCCGGTCGATCTTGTTGACGACAACGATGGCATGGAGGCCGATTTCGAGGGCCTTGCGAAGCACGAACTTCGTCTGCGGCATCGGGCCTTCGACCGAGTCGATGAGCAAGAGGCAGCCATCCGCCATGTTCAAGACCCGCTCGACTTCGCCGCCGAAGTCGGCGTGGCCGGGAGTATCGATGATGTTGATGCGGATGCCCTTGTAATCGACGGCGGCGTTCTTCGCCATGATCGTGATGCCCTTCTCGCGTTCAAGAGGGTTCGAGTCAAGGATGAGCGAGCCGACCTGTTCGTTCTCGCGGAAAACGTTGGACTGCTTGAGGAGCGCATCGACCAGGGTGGTCTTGCCGTGGTCGACATGAGCAATGATGGCGATGTTCCGTACATCGGGACGGCGGGATGTCATAGATCCAGTGTGCTTGAGGGCTTGTTAACTGGATAGGCGGCCTGGACGCGGAGCTTCGCTCGCCGTTTGGCGGGGAGAAGCGCCGAATCCGCAGGGCCTTTAGTCGGCCTGCTTGATCGTCATGAGAACCGGGATCGGGCCTTGCTCAGCCTTTTCGATCGTCCAGGCGAAATCGACGTTACCCGACTTCTTGCCGGACTCCGCGACTTCCTGCTCCATCTTCAAACCGTCGATGGGCTTGATTGCTCCGGTCGTCTGACCGTTGAAGGTCAGAGTGAACGTGCCTCCCGTGGCGGCCGGCTTGTTCGCGTTGAAGCCCTGCATGAGGTCCTGGATCTCGAAATTGCCCAGCTTGTCGTTCTCTGCTGCGCTGGCGCTGCCGGTCGCAGTGACGCTCGCGAGCCCAGCGACGGTGAAGGCTGCGAATCCGAAAGCAGCAATGCGGATGCGGGTGGAAATCGAGTTGGTCATGGCGGTCCTCCCGGGTGTCTGTTCGGGGGTTAGACCGCGTCCATGCGAAGTTCTTACACGCTCTGGGCAGAGCCTTTACCTTCACTAGTCGAACAGGCAGGGATTCACCGTCTTTTCTCAATACCCGCGAACACCGCACACTGGATCCACCAACCGCAAATTGAACGGCAGAAGGGACAACACCCATGTCGCAGAGCTTCGAACTCATCCAGGAAATCTCTTCTGGGGGCCGCCCCGATGCCGACATCGTGCGTCCTTCGGCCATCATGCCGTTTGTCATCGAATCAGACGGCCGCCGCGAGCGCGGGTACGACATCTACTCGCTGCTGCTCAAGGAGCGCATCGTCTTCCTCGGCACTCCGATCGACGCCATGGTCGCCAACGTCATCATCGCCCAACTCCTCTACCTCGCCCGCGAGGACGATGAGAAGGACATCATGATGTACATCAACAGCCC
>CAZKZR010000462.1:0-3115 GCA_964557245.1 uncultured Anaerolineaceae bacterium
GAATCGCCCGCCCTGCTCCAGACGCTCGGCATAGCCCTCGGGTTCAGCGGCGCCACGCTCTCCTCGCTGCCGGCGAACGGCATCAGTTTCGCCTCCGCCGATCACCTGCGGCCGTGGCTGCTCGGAGTCGGAGCCGCGCTCGGCTTCGGACTGTTTTTCGTGCTCATTGACCGCGGGGTGCAGAGCGACGGAGACGCCATCACCGTCCTACTCGCCGCTCGTGCCGGCGCCGTGCTTTTCGTTGCTGCCGCGGGATTGTTCTCGCGCCGCCTGACATGGCCCGGCCGCGATGTCCCGGGGATCGCCGTTTCGGGTTCGATCGATATGACCGCGAACGCGGCGTTCGCCCTGGCGACAACCCGGGGCAACGTTGCCGTCGCATCCGTTCTGGCGTCCCTCTACCCGCTGCAGACGCTCGTCCTGTCGCGGGCGCTCCACGGCGAACGCTTCACCGCTGCCAGGATCACGGGCGTCGCTCTCGCCCTGGCCGGCGTGGCCGTGATCAGCGCCGGCTAACCAGATCTGCACGCGGGGTAACACCCTCGAAACTTCACGCTGGTACGGTGCCGCGTACGATGCAAGGCGTGCTTGAACAATACGACCACGGCGCAGGCTACGACGAGATGTTCGAGGCTCCGGGCGTGCCCCGCGCGCACTGCCGCGCCGTCTTCGATGCCCTTTGTGCCCTGACCGAAGGCGACATCATCGAGGCCCGCCAACGCGCCGACCTCGCCTTTGTGAACCTGGGCATCACCTTCACGGTCTACTCCGAATCAGAAGGCATCGAGCGCATCTTCCCGTTTGACCTCGTCCCGCGGGTCATTGCGAACAATGAATGGCGCATGATCGAGGATGGCCTGAAGCAGCGCGTGCTCGCACTCAACGCATTCCTCCAGGATGTCTACAACGAGGGCCGGATCATCACCGCGGGCCTGATCCCCGCCGAGGCGATCTATGGTTCGCCCAACTACCGGCCCGAAATGCGCGGCTTCACGCCGCCGAACGGCGCCTGGGTGCATATCGCCGGCATTGACCTGGTCCGCGACGCCGATGGCACGATCTACGTGCTCGAAGATAACGCCCGCACACCGAGCGGCGTGTCCTACGTGCTCCAGAACCGTTCGATCAGCACGCGCGTGCTTCCACGCATGTTCGCGCAGTCCGGTGTGCTGCCGGTCAACGACTACGCGAACCGCCTGCACGCGGCGGTCCGTGCCTGCTTCGGCCCCGACCCCGCGGTCGTGCTCACGCCCGGTATGTACAACTCCGCCTATTTCGAGCATTCATTCCTCGCCAAGCAAATGGGCGTCCAGCTGGTCGAAGGGCGGGACCTCGCCGTCCGCGGAGGCCGGGTGGTCATGCGCACCACCCGCGGGCCGATCCCGGTCGGCGCTATATATAGAAGGGTAGACGACGAGTTCCTCGACCCCTTGAACTTCAATCCCGATTCCACCCTCGGGGTGCCCGGCCTGCTCGATGTCTACCGCGCCGGAGGCACCTGCCTGGTCAACGGCGTCGGGACCGGCGTCGCCGATGACAAGTCGGTCTACCCATACGTGCCGGAGATGATCCGCTTCTACCTCGGCGAGACACCCATCCTCGCCAACGTGCCGACCTACCGGACAGCGGACGAGAAGGACCGCGAATACACCCTCGCCCACCTCCGCGAACTGGTGGTGAAGCCGACGAACGCCTCCGGCGGCTACGGCGTCGTCATCGGACCCGTGGCTGACGAGCGCACCCTCCAAAACACGGCTGACGCCATCGCAGCGGACCCCGCCGGATTCGTCGCCCAGCCGCTTATCCGCCTTTCCACCTGCCCCACCGTCATCGACGGCCAGTACCAGCCCCGCCGCGTCGACCTCCGCCCGTTCGTCATCTATGACGGCCACGAACCCTGGGTCCTCCCCGGCGGGTTGACCAGGGTTGCGCTCAAGGAAGGTTCCTTCATCGTGAATTCGTCGCAGGGCGGCGGCAGCAAAGACACCTGGGTGCTGCACTAATGGCGCTCCTCAGCCGCGTCGCCGAATCACTCTTCTGGATGGGCCGCTACGTCGAGCGCGCCGAAAACACCGCGCGCCTGCTTGATGTCACGTACCACGGCCGCCTGGAACCGGGAACCATCGAACTCGCGGGCGCGATCAACACCTGGGAGGCGCTCATCACCACCCTCGGGCTCGGCGACCTCTACCACCAGCTGTACGCCGAAGTCACCGAGCAGGGCGTCATCGATTTTCTCACCGTGAGCCGCGGCAACTCGTCATCCATCGTCTCTTCGCTCGTGGCCGCGCGGGAAAACGCCCGCGGCTGCCGCGACCAGCTCTCGAGCGAAACGTGGGTCGCCATCAACCGCTTGCACCACGCCACCGCCGGCCGCAATCTCCACCTCATCATGGCTGACGGCCTCTACGATTTCTGCGACAGCATCCGCCAGGGCGCTCAGACCTTCCACGGCACTGCCGAGAACACCTCGCTGCACGATGAAGGCTGGCACTGGATGCGTTGCGGCGTGCTGATCGAGCGCGCGGACATGGTCACCCGCATCGTGGATTCGAAGTACCACCTGTTGATGACCTCCCTCGATGAAGTGGGCGGGCCGCTGGACCGCTATCAGTGGGGCGCGGTACTGCGCAGCGTTTCCGGTTACGAAGCGTTCCGCCGGACCCACGCGGGCGGCATGGATGCCACTGCGGTGGTTGGCTTCCTCCTCCTGGACCGCGAATTCCCGCGTTCGTTGCGCGCCTGCGTGGACGCGCTTCGCTCGGTGCTGGACAAAGCCACGGAAGGCGCGGAGCCTCGCCTCCGCAACCCCGCGATGCGTGAAGTGACCGCCCTCCAGAATCGCCTCCAGTTCGAAACCGAGGAAACCGTCATCGGCAGCGGGCTCCATGAGGTGCTCGCTGAAACACAGCAGACCATGGCCAGGGTTAGCCAGGCCGTTTCGGAAGCTTTCTTCTGGGCGACGCCCAGTGCGGCTTGAGATCGCCTACGAAACGCGCTACGACTACAGCCCGCCCGTCCGCGATGGCACCACCGCGCTGCGCTTGCGCCCTGTCTCCCGGCCGGGCCTTAACGTTTATCGCGCGGCAGTGACCGCCGAACCCGGTGATGTTCG
>CAZKZR010000463.1:0-3114 GCA_964557245.1 uncultured Anaerolineaceae bacterium
CTTCGCGCAAGAACTCCGGATTGGAAACGACGCAGATGTCCTGGTGTCCGGCGCGGCGGGCCATGCCCTCGACGATATCTCCGGTACCGATCGGTACCGTGCTCTTGTTCACGATGACGGAGCCGGAGCGGAGCCGCGCCGCGACGGAGGTCACGGCATCGCGGACGGCGCGCAGGTCAGCGGCGCCTTCCTGCGAACCCGGGGTGTTAACCGCGATGAAGACGATTTCGGCATCGAGGCTGTCCGGGTACGAATCCCGGAAGTGGAGCCGCCCTGCGGCAATGCCTTTGGCCAGGAGTTCGTCCAGACCTGGTTCGAAAATCGGGCTTCGTCCGGACTGGTAGATCGCTATCCGTTCGGTGCTGACGTCAATGCAATCGACATCGTGTCCGAGTTCAGCGAAGCACGCCGCCGACACGCCACCCACGTAGCCACATCCCACCACCGCGATTCGAGTCAAAGGGGTCTCCTCGTCGAGCGTCTCAGGAGACATAGTGGGCTGGTTCCGTTGATGGTCAGTTGAGAGCCAGTTACAGACGGACCGAATCCGGGCGCCAAGAGTGTCAGAAAGATGAACGGCGTGTGACGCAGCCGGGGGCAATCCGCACCAGCGCGGGGAGGTCGCGCAGCAGGTAACGCCTTCCCAGGCGGCGAGGTTCCTGCGCCATCCGCACCAACCACTCTCCGCCCATCCGCTGGGCGAATCCGGGGGCACGCTTCCGGACACCAGCGCTAAAGTCCAGGCTCCCGCCGATGCCCACGAACATGGAGTTGGGCAGATGGGGCGCCGTTTCGGCTATCCAGCGTTCCTGCGCGGGGCAGCCCAGCGCCACGAAAACCACGTCAGGTTCGGCAGCCTTCAGCCGCTCCAGCGCCTCCGCCCGTTCCGGTTCCGAAAGCGGGCGGAACGGCGGATTGTCGATGTGCGTTATCCGCGCTCCCTCGCCCCTGGCGTGGAGCACCTCGACCGCGCGGCCACAGATCTCAGCTGTGGACCCGTACACAGCTATCGAAAGCTGGCGGCCGTGGTCCCGTGCGAAGAACTCGCCCACGAGGTCAGCGCCGGCGACTCGCTCCATCGTCCGGGCGCCCTGCACCTTCCCGAGCCACACCACAGGCATTCCATCCGCCACCACGACGGTAGAACGCTGCAAGTCGCCTCGAAGCTGAGCGTTCGAACGGGCGAGCGCGAAAAAATCCAGGTTGGCCGTCGCGACCGTCCCGCCCGAACGGGCCTTCGCGAGGTCCATGATCAGGGTGATGGCTTCGGCGCGGCTTCCCGCAAAAACCGGCACCCGGTCAATCACGACACTTGGAAAGGCGGTAGGCTTGAGGGGTTCCTGGGATTCCAGCGCGGATGATGCCAACGTCACCTGCCAAAGGTTGGCCCCGCTTCGTCAATTCGCTGTTGAGGAGGAGTAGCTCGCTGGCCGCACGCATCATCAGCCGCCCGGTTTTGCTCCTGCTTGCCCTGGTTCTCACGGTTGCTGGCGTTCTAGCCGCGCGTCCGGGCGACTCACGGGCGCAAGGCGCGCCTACCGTCTTCGTGGAGAGTCGAAGCGCAGTAGTCGGGGACACATTCACCACCGACGTGATCGCGGTTGTCCCGGACTCAGCTTCAATTACCGCGTTCGAACTGATCATTGGCTACGACGCGGAGGCGCTCGCGCCGGGCGGCCTGCAGCTGCCGCAGGGCTGGGCTGCGGCTCCAGCGCCGGGCGCCTCAGCCGCGGGCAAAGTACAGCTTGCGGGGACCAGTTCAGGCGGCACATGCCAGGGACCGGGCTCATGCACGCTCGCGACTCTCGTTTGGCAGCCGCTTGGCGACGGAGACACATCACTGCCAATCGAGAAGGCGACGTTGAGCACGCGCACCGGAACCATCCCGGTGAGCGCGACCTCGGCGGGTTTGATTCATGTGACGCCGCCGTCCCTGGCAACCAACGGCGATTCCTCCGCAGCGCGGGTTGGTGGCGCGAATGTCGGCGTGCTCTTGAGCGTGGCGTTGCTGGCCGGTGGCGCGCTCGCTATCCCTCTTGTCGCCGCCATCCGCTTTCGTCGGCGCCGATCCCTTCGCCGCGCGGCTCAACCGTCGACACCCGTGCTCGACCTGGCCGCCGCTACCACCGAGTACCTTGCCGACCTCGAACTCGCGGGACGCCTGTTCTCTGACGCCGATGCTCTGCTCGAGCGCATGGCCCGCGAAACTTCTCTCCGCCGCGAAGCAGAATGATTGCGGCTGACGTTGACGCGGGTATCCTCCCGACCGAGCACCACTGAAAGAGCCGATCACCAACGATGCAGACATCCGATGGGCAAGATGACCTCTCAATCGCCGCACTGACCCCGCGCGAGGCCGAACTCCTGCGCAAGGCCGGAGAGCGCGTATTCGCGCTTTCCCGAAGGTTGGCGGCGAAAGAGAGTGAAGCGGACCAGCTCCGCTCCGAAACGGGGAATCTCCGCGACCTGCTCGCCGAGTCCCGCGAGGTTCGCGAAGTGCTCTCCGCCCAGGTGCGTTCGATGCAGACTGAGTTGGACCGCGAATACGAAGAGCGCTCCGAACTTCGCCGCCTGCTGGCCAGTCTTCACCTGCAGATGCAGGAACTGCTCCCGGTGGTGACGGGCCTTTCGCGGATTACCCCCGCATTGGCACAGGAGGCGTCGCCCGCGGAACCACCGCCAGCGGCGCCGACGCGTGAACCGCGCGCCCCGCGACCCACCGCGCGCACGTTCTCAGGCCGGCTGTTGGCAGCCGCCCAGAGTGAGTTCCGGGGATTTAAGAAGAACCGCCGGAGTTAGGCGGCGGACTTGGGGCGTCCTCGTCCCCAGCCGCGAAATCGCGCATCTATTCGGCGCTGAAGCTCCGTCCCATCAACCCTGGCGAGACCTGTGCCTTCACACTTCTCACATCGCCGAATCGTGCCCGTGCGCTCGTCGCGCGTGGTGCCCGAGCCGCCGTCACAGAAGGGGCACGCCTCAGGCGCGATAACGGAAGCCAGCTTGCGCAACCAGTTCGGCTTTTGCATGGGACTATCCTTGCCCGTCCCCGGCGGGACTGGCATAGGGATTATCCCGCGATCAGGAAGCCGTTACCAGTGTGTAACCGAGTGTCTG
>CAZKZR010000464.1:0-3113 GCA_964557245.1 uncultured Anaerolineaceae bacterium
GAAGTGAAGATGCGACGAGTCGAAGGGAGTTGCGCGCCGAACATCGGCCGGTAGCGCACGGGCTCCGGCGTCGGGATGCTGGCCCCGGGATCGCCCATCGCCGCCCACGTGATAAAACCGCCCTTGATGACCAGTTCGGGCTTCACGCCGAAGAACGCTGGGTGCCAGAGCACGAGGTCCGCCAGCTTCCCCACTTCGATGCTTCCCACCTCGTTCGAGACTCCCTGGGCGATGGCGGGGTTGATGGTGTACTTGGCGATGTAGCGCTTGATCCGGGCGTTGTCGGCGCCGGGAGGGTCACCGGCGAGGGGACCTCGCTGCTGCTTCATCTTGTCCGCCGTCTGCCACGTTCGAAGCACGACTTCGCCCGCGCGGCCCATCGCCTGGCTGTCACTCGACATCATCGAAATCGCACCGATGTCGTGAAGAATGTCCTCCGCGGCGATAGTGCTTGGGCGGATCCGCGATTCGGCGAACGCGATGTCTTCGCGAACGTTCGGATTCAGGTGATGGCACACCATCAACATGTCCAGGTGCTCCTGGATGGTGTTCACCGTGTATGGCCGTGTCGGGTTCGTCGAAGACGGCATTACGTTGGGCAGCGAAGCAACCTTGATGATGTCCGGCGCGTGTCCTCCGCCCGCTCCTTCCGTGTGGAAGGTGTGGATGGTGCGCCCGGCGATAGCCGCGATCGTGCTCTCAACGAACCCGGCCTCGTTCAGTGTGTCGGTGTGGATTGCCACCTGGATATCGAACGCGTCGGCCACCCGGAGGGCGGTGTCGATGGCCGAAGGCGTCGAACCCCAGTCCTCGTGCAACTTCAACCCGCATGCCCCTGCTTCCACCTGCGCCCAGAGCGCCGTGACATCCGAAGAGTTCCCCTTGCCGAAGAGGCCAAGGTTCACCGGATACGCATCGGCCGCCTCCAGCATCCGTTCGATGTTCCAGGCGCCGGGCGTGCAGGTCGTCGCGTTCGTGCCGGTGGCAGGCCCCGTCCCGCCGCCGAACAACGTCGTGACTCCGTTCGTCAATGATTCCTCGACGATCTGCGGGCAGATCAGGTGGATGTGCGAGTCGATGCCCCCGGCCGTGACGATCAGGTGCTCACCCGCGATTACTTCCGTGCCCGGCCCGATGGTCATGCCGGGCGTAATGCCATCCATCGTGTCCGGGTTGCCGGCGGCTCCGATGCCGCTGATTCTCCCGGCCGTCACGCCGATGTCGGCTTTGACGATGCCCCAGTGGTCGATGATCAGGGCGTTCGTGACAACCAGGTCCAGCGCCGGCCCCGGCGAGGCCGTCTGGGCCATGCCGTCGCGGATCGATTTGCCGCCGCCGAACGACGCTTCGTCGCCGAGTACGTGGTAATCCGCCTCAACCAGGGCGTAGAGGCTCGTATCCGCCAGCCGCACTCGGTCTCCCGTGGTGGGCCCGAATAGGTGCCCGTACCGTTCGCGTGAAACACGCAGGCTCATGCGGTCCCCTCTCCTTCAGTCAGAAAGCCACGTTCCGCGAGACGCGCCAGCGCCGCTTCCACATCGCTCTCGGCCAGCCCCTGGAAGCCCAGCACCCTCTGCGAGCCGCCGTACGGGACAACGCTCACCTGGTGCGTCTGGCCGGCTTCGAACCGCACGGCCGTTCCGGAGAGAATGTCGAGCCGCCTGCCGAAACTCGCCCTCCGGTCGAAGCGAAGGGAGGCATTCGCTTCGAAAAAGTGAAAGTGCGACCCGACCTGGATCGCCCGATCGCCCGTGTTGGTGACCTGGAGTTGAATCGGAACCCGTCCGGCATTTAATTCCAGGTCGCCGTCGCCGTACAACGTCTCTCCTGGGGTGCTCATGGGATCGGGCTGTGCAACGTGACGAGCTTCGTCCCATCGGGGAACGTCGCTTCCACCTGCACGCTTTCGATCATCTCTGGGATCCCTTCCATCACATCCTCTCGCTGTAGAAAGCGACCCTGCATCCCCATCAATTCAGCCACTGTTGCTCCCTCGCGCGCCTTCTCCATCAGACCGCTGGCGATAAGCGCGACGGCTTCCGGATAGTTCAGCCGCACTCCGCGAGAACGCCGATCCCTGGCGATCATCGCGGCCAGCGACACGAGTAATTTGTCCACTTCGCGGTCGGTCAGCCGCATCGGGATGTCTCCGTTCGGTCGTGTGTTTCGCCTCGGCAAGCTATCGGGCCGACGTTTCGAATCCGTTTCGCCCGCGCCCACGGCGGTGACCCGAAACACAAACGAAACGCCCCAGTTATCGGCCTGACACCGCGCTCCAGCACCATGCCAGTCTTGAACGGCGAACGGTGGTTGCTCCGCGCGCTAGCCGGCTGCGCAGGTATCTGCGCTCTCGGGGCGCAGCTAGCCCTCCACGCATTGCGTCCGGACTTGCCGTTCCCGCCCTACGCCGTGGCTGCACTGCTCGTTCGACACCTGCCGGGCTGGTTGGCCACCGCGGTCATCGAAGCTTTCGGGGCTGATGCAAAGCCCCTACTCGCCCTCGCCGTAAGTGTCGTGTTCACTGGCTTTATCTCCCTCCTTGGCGGAATGTTGCGCGCGTCGCCGGTGGTCGCGACGGTCAGCGTCCTGATGTGCGCGGCCGATCCTCTGCGCGCCCCGCTGCCTGCCATCGCCCTGGTCGCCGCCACCGGTGCCGCTTCCGCATTCGCACTGGACGTCGCAGCCGCGCATTTGCCGCCGCGCGCCCGCTTCCGGCCGTCTCGACGTGAATTCCTTCTACATACCGGAGCGCTCGCCGCAGCACTTGCCCTCGGCTCAAACACGCTCACGAGACCGACGCGGGCGGCTGGATCCTTCGCTTCCGTCCCGGCGGCGACCCGCTTCTTGGCGCCCCCCGGCTTCGAAGACATCCCGGGCTTGTCCTCGGCCATCACTAGCGCCGAAGACCACTACGTGGTGGACATCAACTTCACGCCTCCGGTCGTGGACGCGGTCCAGTGGAAGCTCACCTTCAGCGGCGATGCCGCGCGGCCCGCGCAACTGTCCGCTCAGGAGATCCTTGCGCTTCCGGCCGTCGAACAGCCGGTCTTCCTGGAATGCGTGTCCAACGTCATCGGCGGAAAGCTCGCAGGAAACGCCCTTTGGACGTGCGT
>CAZKZR010000465.1:0-1705 GCA_964557245.1 uncultured Anaerolineaceae bacterium
TGGCCGTTGCACCTGGCCTATATCGGCCTCGGCGAGATAACGGTGTTCTTTTTCATGGGGCCGATCATCGTGATGGGCGCTTCATTCGTGCAGATCGAAGCGTGGACGTGGCAGGCGTTCGTCGCGTCATTGCCGATCGCATTTCTTGTGACGGCGATCCTGCAGGCGAACAACCTGCGCGACATCGAAGTCGATAGGAAACACGGGAAACGCACGGTGGCGACCGTCATTGGGCGAGAGTGGGCGAACCGCGAGATGTACCTGCTGCTTGCCGCCACATATATCTCGCTGATTGTTGCCGCGGCGGTCCAGGCTCTGCCGTGGCCCGCGCTGGTGGCGCTTGCTTCGCTGCCCCTGGTACGGCCGATCGTGAAGATCATCCGCGCGGGCGGGAACCCGAAGAAGCTGAACGGCGCGCTGTTCTACACGGCTCAGTTACACATGCGGTTCGGCGCTTTGGTGGCTGTTGGTCTGGGGCTGAACTGGATCCTGAAGAGCGTCTGAGAGTCGTTAGTCTTTAGTCACCAGTCATTAGGGCGGGGAGCCAACCCCGTCGTGGTGGCCTCGCTTTATGGCGATGGGCGGACCCGCTCTATAGTTGCGGGTCGTTGAACCCTTTTTTGGAGACTCAGATGCCCGAGCCGCTTCTTTCCGCCTGTGAAATCGCCGACGGAGTGCGCGCGAAACGGTTCTCCGCGCGAGAAGTGTTGGAGGCGGCCCTGCGCCGGATCGAGGCGAAGAATCCTGCGCTGAATGCGTTTATCCAGGTCGATGCCGACTTCGCGCGACAACAGGCTGACGCGGTAGACGCGGCCATCGCGCGGGGCGAGGACCCGGGAAAGCTGGCCGGGGTGCCGGTCGGGATCAAGGATCTTGAACCGGTAAAGGGGCTGCTGTTCACGGAGGGATCGCGCGCCTACGAGGGGCGTGTCGCTGAGCGCGATGGCGTATCGGTTTCACGGTTGAAAGCGGCCGGCGCGGTGATCGTTGGCAAGACGAACACACCGGAGTTCGGCTACAAGGGCTGGACTGAGAACCAGCTCTGGGGGCCGACGCGCAATCCGTGGGACCCGGCCAAGACGCCCGGTGGTTCGAGCGGCGGCAGCGCCGCGGCGGTAGCAGCGGGGATGGTGCCGCTCTGTTCGGCGAGCGATGGCGGAGGTTCGATCCGCATCCCCGCCTCGTTCACGGGCTGCTATGGGATTAAGCCGAGCGCACACCGGATCCCCCGCGCGAACGAGCACGCCCAGACGTGGGGTTTCTTCAGCACGATGGGCCCCATGGCGCGGACTGTGCGCGATTCGGCGCGGTATATGGACGTCGCGAGCGGGCCACACCCCAACGACCTCGACGCGCTGGATTCCACCGGCCACGACTTCGAAGGGGCCGCAACCGGGGAGGCGCCGAAGCTTCGGAGCATCGCCTTTTCGGCGGACCTGGGGTACGCGGTGGTAGAGCCTGAAGTAGTGGAAATGACCCGGAAAGCCGCTGCCGCACTGGCCGCGCAGCTGGGCCTGGCCGAAGGGGCACAGCTTGAGCAGCACGCACTGGCCGCAGGCGGGCTTGCGGGCGTGGCACACCTCGCGGCCATGGCGGATGAGGTTGAGGTGCGCGGCGTAGAACGTGTCGGCCGGCAGCAGGGCTTCAAAGAAGGCGTGGCTGTCGTCGGCCGACAGCGCCTCGGGCCGCAGCCCCAGCCGCCCGG
>CAZKZR010000465.1:1715-3096 GCA_964557245.1 uncultured Anaerolineaceae bacterium
ACTGGCCGCGGCGGTCGGCGCCGAACTGGTTGAGGCCGGGCCGGGATTCCAAGATACGCTGCGCGCATGGACGACGATCGCCGCTTCAGGAGATACCCGGCTGGTCGATGAGATGTCCGAACGGGAGCGTGAACTGCTGGAGCCCGGATTCCGGCGGTTCGCGGAGCTTGGACGGCAGATTACGGCTGTGGACATCGCGAATGCGCTGGAAGAACGCCACCAGGCCAACCGGAAGATGACCGCATTCTTCGAGACGTATGACCTGTTACTGACGCCCACGACAGCAACCACGCCGTTCATCGCCGAGGGGCCGCCTCCGGGGACGATTGCCGGGAAGCCGGTTACCGGCGCCGGGTTCATTCCCTTCACGTACCCGTTCAACTTCACGGGTCACCCGGCGGCTTCGCTGCCGGCGGGGAACGCCAAGAACGACCTTCCGGTGGGCCTGCAGGTTATTGGCCCGAGGTACGGAGACGCGCTGGTGCTCTCCGCGAGCGCCGCATTCGAACGGGTTTGCCCCTGGAGCTACCCGGACTAAGCGGCCGCCTGGCGCTTGCCGGCGTAGAGGGCGGAATCGGCCTCCTGGAGCAGATGGCCGGGGTCGGCGTTTTCGCCGAGGGTGGCCATGCCGACCGTGGCGCGGATTCGGCCGCGGCCGCTGAGCGGGCCATCGACGACGAAGTTCGCAGCCTCCACGGCATGGCGGATCCGCGTTGCGACGGTGTCGGCTTCGTCCCGAGTGACGCCGGGCATGATGATCGCGAATTCGTCTCCGCCAGTGCGCGCGACAGTCGCACCCGAGGGCGAGACATCGAGGATGGCCTGGCCGGCTATGCGCAGGGCCATATCACCGGTGGGGTGGCCGAAGGAATCGTTGATGCTCTTGAAGTCGTCCAGGTCGATCATCCCGATGCTGAGCGGGACGCGGCCGCCGCGGCAGATCGCGATCTGGCGGTCGAGTTCGCCGTTGAAATAACGGCGATTGAAGAGCCCGGTGAGGTCGTCGTGCTCGCTGAGCACGCGAAAACGGTGGCTCATCTCGCGGTCGATGCGGGATTGCCGGTTACGAGGGATTGCCGCGACGAGCGAGACGATGACCGCCATGGCGAGATACCAGCCGGCGAACGTCCAGAACATCCAGGATTCGCGGGTGTAACAGGCGAGGGCGAAGAGCGCCCACCCGACGAGCCACGAGCCGAACCCGGCGACGCGCGCGAAGCGAGCCGCCTGCTCGACTTCGGGATGCGTTGCTGAATCTTCGATGGGCGGCGGTTGCGGGATTTCCCTGATCATCCAGATGGATTATCGGCAGCACACAGGCATCACCTCATGTCCGAGGGAGGGACGATTTCCACATCTTTACCGGCACCGGTTGAGTGGC
>CAZKZR010000466.1:0-3096 GCA_964557245.1 uncultured Anaerolineaceae bacterium
GTCCCCAGGCCGATTCGCCTCTGCCTCGCACATCCAGGCAGTAGACGTGGTACTTGGCGGCCAGGTGGTTCGCGATCACATCGAAAACATGGGCCTGACCCGCGAGGCCGTGGATCATCATCACTACCGGCGAACCCGGGGTGCCCCGGGCGATCAGGTGATGCCGAAGCCCGTTCGCCTCGACGAAGATGTCTCGCACTGAGTAGGTGGTGGTCACATCGGCCCCCTGCGTTAGTCGGCGCATTGTAGCGATGCCGCCTCAACCTTCCATCACTCCAGCGCCACCCGCCCGGCGAAACCCGTGTGCAATTCGTGCCAGTAGCCGATGGTCACCTCGCCCAGGTGGAAACAGAGGTACACCGTGCGCCCGTCGCGCTCGTGAAAGAAGTCGATGAGGCCCTTCTCCGGGTCCTTCACTTCTATTCCCCACCGGTCCAGCGCCGAAGCAGCCCGCCGAATCTCACGGTCTAACTCAGCCATCCGGTTCTCGCCCCGGCCGGCCCAGGGATCGGCGATCAGGTGCCCATCCCCGGAGGCGCCCCGGGAGTGGGCGGCCACTGACGCCTGCACGGCCCGCATCTCGATGTACGCCGCCCGCAATGCTTCGAGAACCGGGATCACCCGGGGCAAAAGCTCTCGCGCCTCCGTCAGCGTGTAGAGCTTCACCGCTACACGAACAGGTGGAGTGGCATATTCGTCGGGTGCACCGTGGCGCCGCTCTCAAGCGAGGCCAACTCCATCAACTCTTCGTTCACGCCCGGTCCGATGACGACGTTTTTGCCAACGTTCATCCCCGAGGGGATGTTGACGCGCTTGCCCACGACGGTGATGCCGCAATTGACGATGTCCGGCCGCTCGAAGTTCGGCACGTCGTCGCCCATTCCAATGCGCGATCCCCGCCCCACCGTGACTTCCTTATCCAGGATCGACCTGTCTACCACGGCGCCGGCCCGGATCACGCATTTGTGCTGGATGATCGAATCGCGCACCACCGCGCCGGCCTCCACCACAACTCCCGGTGAGATGACTGAGCGGATCACCTCGCCCTCGATATGCGCAGCCGGTGAAATCAAGGACTCCCGGACCGAAGCAGCCGCGCCGATCCGTGCGGCCGGCATGATTGCGCCTGCCGTGCGGAGCTTCAGTTCGGAATCCTCCAGGTTCAACGAGGGATTCGTCGCGAGGAGATCCATGTGGGCGTCCCAGTACGACTCAATCGTGCCGACATCCCGCCAGTACGACTGATACTGGTATCCGAACACGCGATGCGACTGGAACATGCGCGGGATGATGTCCCGGCCGAAGTCATGCTTGCTCTCGCCGTCCAGGTCCGCGTCGGCCTGCAGTTGCTCGACGAGAATGTCCTTGTTGAACACGTACACGCCCATTGATGCCCAGGCGCCCCGCGGATTCTTCGGCTTCTCCTGGAAGTCCACCACCCGGCCGTTCGCGTCTAGGTCCAGCACACCGAAGCGGTGCGCTTCCTCGCGCGGCACGGAATAGACCGCCACCGTCGCGTCCGCGGCCTGGCTGCGGTGGTACGCGATCATGTTCCGGTAGGACGTCAGGTAGATGTGGTCCCCGGCGAGGATCAGCACTTCCCGTGCCCGCGATTCCTCGATGACATACAGGTTCTGATAGACCGCATCTGCTGTCCCGGAATACCAGTCGCTATCGGCCCGCCCGAGGTACGGCTGGAGGATCTGGATCCCGCCTTCCAGCGTATCGAAACCCCACGGCCGTCCAGCGCCGATGTGGTTCACGAGCGAGCGCGGCCGGTACTGCGTCAGCACCGATACCTTCGTGATGCCACTGTTGGCGCAGTTCGAGAGCGCGAAATCGACGATCCGGTACTGGCCGCCGAATACCACGGCCGGTTTGGCCCGTTGTTCGGACAAGATCGAAAGCCGGTCGCCCTGGCCACCGGCGAGGATCATCGCAAGGACGTTATTCAATGCTGCCTCCCCGTGCTGGCGTCATTCTAGCCGCGGGCTGCTAACGCCGTCGTCGCAAAGGCGCTTCCTCAGGTGAAACCCCTATTTCGGTTTCATCCACCGTTTTGCCACTCAACGTCCACCGCGTCCACCCGATAGTCACCACAGAGACACTCTTCGGGAGAGCGGCACTCTCTCCGAGGGGAACACAAGCCACAGGGCCAGGAGCCCCCACGGAGGACCACAATGACTCGCATCATGACGAACGTCAGCGCCATCAACGGCCAGCGCAACCTCGCCAAGACCGGCCTGAAGATGGGCAAGACGCTCGAAAAGCTCGCCAGCGGTTACCGCATCAACCGCGCGGCTGACGACGCCGCCGGACTCGCCATCTCCGAAAAGATGCGCGCCCAGATCAAGGGCAACAAGCAGGCTCTGCGCAACGCCCAGGACGGCATCTCCATGCTGCAGACCGCTGAAGGCGCGATGGACGAAGTCCACAGCATCCTCCAGCGCATGCGCGAACTCTCCGTCCAGGCCGCCAACGGCACCTACGCCGATAACGGCCCCGAGCGCACGAGCATCGGCGAAGAAATCGTCCAGCTCCGCACGGAGATCGACCGCATCGCCTACAGCACCGAGTTCAACGGCCAGAAGGTCCTCACCGGAGCGCTCTCCAGCCAGGTGCAGGGTGTCGGCGGCACGAACTTCATCCAGGGCGAGACTATTGGCTACGCAAACGCCGGCGCCGCGGGCACGCACCTCGTATCCGGTGATGCCCTCCCTGCTGGCGGTACCCGCACCGCGACCTTCACAGCAGCTCCAGCCGGCAACTACACCTTTGTCAACAACGGCGGCATCCTCGAAATGCACCTGGGCACAGCCAGCGGCACCCTCGTCGGCACCGCCGCCGGTTTCGCTTCTGGCTCCACCATCGCCGGCGCTTCCACCGGCGTGGTGAACTTCAGCAACGGCTTCTCGCTCAACATCACGGCTGATGCCGCTGCCTACAGCTGGACCAGCTTCCTCGCCGATATGGCGGTCGGTGGCAACCAGAACCTCTCCATCAACGGCCTCACCGGCACGACCATGACGGCAACCACCGCCCGGCCTCAGACCTACACCTTCACCTCGCCCGGTGCTGGCCAACTGACCCTCACCG
>CAZKZR010000467.1:0-3089 GCA_964557245.1 uncultured Anaerolineaceae bacterium
TACCCGTATCGGCCATCGCGTAGAGCACCCCGCCATGGACAACGCCGTGCGGATTCATATGGTCCGGGCCGATCGCAATCCGGGCTTTGCTGAAACCGTCCTCTCGTTCGTAGATGTCGAGGCCTATCATTGCCTGGTAACCCATCGGGGGTCTAGTTTCACGCGCCATGTGGCCGAATCCTACAGGTGCCGGCGCGCCGGTGTTCAGGCCTCCTGGTACGCGCGCGCGGCTTCGCGTTGCTGGGGCCGGGGCGCGCGCCACGCCAGCCGGCCGGCCCAGGCGGCGAATGCCGCGGCGGTGAGGATCGCCGCGGTGAGCCCAAACCACGCAAGGACGCGCCCCGAGGGAGCCAACTCCGGCGAGTAAAGGGCAGAGGGTGCGAGCAGCTTCACCGATGGGAAGGTCATGACGTTCAGTAGCGCCTGGACTACCGAGGCGCCCCAACTCATGCCTGGCAGTTCCAACGGCTTGCGGTTCGGCCGGTTCACCGTCACCTGGAAGACATCGAGATCGGGCCTCGCACAACCAGCTCGAGCGAACAGCATCGAGAGGGCAAGCGACACCGCGCAGGTGAACACAATGACGGGGACCACACCGAGCGTTGCCAGGCTTACGCCTTCCTGATAGGCGGCGTAGGAAGCGAGCCCCAGGCCGGCGATGGACTTCACGCCGCCGGCCCAATGAGGCAACAGGATTGTCGAGGCTGCGAATCGCACTGGAGTTCGAGGCTCGAGTTCGGCGGCGGCTACGGGCAACCGCCAAACATTCGGACCGACCACGAACGCCGCGCCCGTCGCGACCTCCAGCAGTCCGAAAAGTCCGATGAACTGCGTGCCGGTCCATTCGCCCAGGCCGCCCAGCGCGAGCAGCGTCAGGAACGCGCCGCACAGGTTGAGGGCGGAGAGGGTGAGGCCTAATGCAAGGCCGCGGAAGGCTCGAAGCACCGGGCTATTCGGCTGATAACTGTTGGAAAAGGCCGAACGCCGCCTGCTGCGTGGCCGCTCGCGCCTTTTCAAGTGCGTCGTTCACCGCAGCCGCGACGAGGTCTTCGAGCATATGGGCGTCATCAAGGGCGTCATCGCTAATCGACACCGACTCCACTCGCCGAAGGCCGTCCAGCGACACTCGAACTGCGCCGCCGCCGGCCTCGCCGGTGACAGGGGCGGAAGCCCCGCCCCCGAGCCTTCCGAGTACGCTCGAGAGCAGGTCCGGCATTCCGCCCTGTTCCATGCTCGCCGCCATTAGAGGAGGACGATCAGGAGAATGATGATGAGGATAATGAGGACTGCGCCACCACCGATATACATGGCAAATACTCCATACGTTGTCTATCTCGATGATGAAGGCCACATACCGCGTTCAATGCAAAACTCTCGCCCTCGTACATGGCGAAAGTGTTGCAGCGGCCAACTTCTGCCTAGCGCGAAGCTAAGCGGAGAAACTGGTCTACCACCTGCGCCACCACCCAGTCATTCAAAGGTTCACGGCTGACCAGGCGCCGATAGAAGAGCGGGCCAACGAGCACGCCGATGGCCACATCCACGTCCAGATCATCGCGCAACTCGCACCGGGCGATGGCGCCCCGCAGGACCTCTCGTCCGTGTTCCATGCGCACCAGCAGGAAGTCGTGCACCAGCTGTCGCATCTCCGGATCGCGGTCGCCTGCTTCGATGAGCGCGGATACTGCGGGTGCCCAGGGCGATACGGTGATTCCTCGCGAAAGCTGCCCCAGGATCGCTTCGAGGTCGGCCCGAAGGTCAGCCCCCCGGGCCACCGGCGCCGCAGGTTGGAGCAAGCTCTCGAACGCGTCGAAGACGAGCTGCGAACGGCTCTTCCAGTGGCGGTAAATGGTGGTCTTGGCTACCCGGGAGCGCTCGGCGATGCCTTCGATGGTCACTCCGGCTGAACCCTGTTCGATCAGCAGCTCAGCTGTTGCCCGGAGGATGGCCGACCGGGACCGGGCAACCCTCGGGTCAACCTGTGCCTCATCCGGAGCCATGAGTCCCGAGCTTACCATCGTGGGAACCTCTCGACAGCTTCCGCTACGCTACGGTATCGTAGCGATTCTCGCCATGCCACGTATACGGAGATCAGTTTGACCACTGCCGCCAACATCGATGCCATCAACCTCAACAGCCTCGGCGTCTTCGAGCGCGAGGAAGCGCATGAACTGCTTCGCGTGCTCCGCAGCGAGCGCCCCGTTCACTGGAACGAGGGCGACGAACGCACCAATGGCTTCTGGTCGATTACCCGGTACAACGACATTCTCGAAGTCTCACGCCACCCGGAGATCTTTATCTCGAGCAAGGGGATTGCCGGCCCAGGGCTGCGGCCCGAGCTGATCGAGAAGCTGCTCGCGGACCCGGCGACAGCCCCACAGGTGCAGGCCGCCAATCAGCAGGGCAACGTCTCCATAATCACGATGGATCCGCCGCGCCACGTGAAGATGCGCCGCCTGGTGAACAAGGGCTTCACGCCTCGTGCTGTGAATGCGATGGAAGCCCAGATCCGCCAGATTACCAATGAGATCCTGGATGACGTGGCAAAGCGCGGCTCGTGCGACTTCGTCACCGATGTAGCCGCCCAGCTTCCGCTCGCGGTGATCTGCGGCATGGCCGGCCTTGAGAAGAAGGACTGGCCGATGATGTTCGAACTGACGAACAGCGTCCTCGGCTCCAGCGACCCGGAGTACCAGACCACGGTCCCGGAAGAAGAGCGGGGTTCGCCCGAGGCAGCGCGGCAGACGGCCATGATGGGGCGAATGAGGATGGTCCAGTATTTCGCCGAAGTCCTGGAGGACCGCCGCAAGAACCCGCGCGAAGGCGACCTGGTGTCGATCCTCCTGGAAGCCGAGGTCGACGGCGAGAAGCTGACCCAGCAGGACATTCTCGCCTTCTGCTTCCTGCTCATCCTCGCGGGCAATGAGACCACGAGGAATGCAATCTCTGGCGGTCTGAAGGCGCTCTGCGAGAACCCGGCCCAGAAGGCCAAGCTCCTCGCTGACATGACCCTCATCGATTCGGCCGTGGAGGAGATCTGCCGCTGGACCTCTCCGCTCCACCACATGTCTCGCTACTGCACGCAGGAC
>CAZKZR010000468.1:0-3084 GCA_964557245.1 uncultured Anaerolineaceae bacterium
GTGACGCACGCCGAGCGAATCGCCGGCTTGCGCTTTACGCGTGCTTTTCGATCCAGCGGCCGCGAAAGAGCAGCAGGTCTCCCGATCTGACGCTAACGCTGGCAGGCGAAGTCGCGACTTCGTTGTGGATGCCGCGGGGACCGAACCCCAGCGTGAAGTCCTCCAGGTCCCAGCGCATGCCGCTCGTGGTGATCCCCACGCACTCGCCAATAGCGACGAGCGAGACAACGGTACCCGCCGGTGCGTCCACGACGGCGGAGCCCTCCACCAGCGAGATTGCGAACAATTCGTCGTGCATGCTCATGCGGGCGCGGCCTCGGTAGAGACGCAGCATGCTCAGATTGGCAAGGGCATGATCGGATCGGCCCCCGCCTGCCCCGAGGATGTCGATTTCCGTCGCGCCGAGTTCTACGGCGTAAGCGATCGCCTTTTCTAGGTCCGTGGTGTCCAGGCGGCTGACCCGATGAAAGCGATCCGCCGGGATCGCCGCGCGCATCGCGTCGTCCACCGAATCCAAATCGCCGACGACCGCGTCGGGGATCCGCCCCAGCGCGAGGACGTGGCGCGCTCCGCCATCCGCCGCGATCAGGGTCGTCCCCGGCGCGTCGATCGCCTCGAACAGGCCCCGGGAAGGTGGTTCGCCGTTGGCCATGACGAGCGCGCGCATAGCCAAAGTAAACGGCAGCGCCGCCAGACACGCGAATATCGGCACTGCGCTCGAATCCGCTTCGGGAATTGCGCCACAAGGCCTTTCGAGATGGCTATACTCGGCGGCAGAAGCACTTGCAGGGAGTCCGCCATGACCACCGCCTTCGCCGAACAGGTTCGAACCCTCGTCTCCCGCCGCGAGCCCGCCTACCGGCCCGCTATGTTCATTGACGACGCAGAGAAAGCAGAACTCGCGAAAAAGCTCGGCGACGCCTCGAATTACGATCTCGGCCTTCTCCGTGAAATGGTCGCGCAAGACCCGGAAAACCTGGAGTTCCGAAAGGCGCTCGTGAGTGGGATCGTAAGCGCCGAATACGCGGGCATTGATGCCTTCAGCCGTAAGGTTTGCGAATGGCAAACGTGGCCGGTGCCGTGGGAACTCATCATGGCCATGGCCCGCCAGACGTGGGACGAAGTCCGTCACGCCCAACTCGGCACCGAACTCCTGAAGAGCTACGGCGGCGAAGTCGGTGAGTACCCGGACACCCTGGCTGGTGCGCCGCCCAACGAGGCCTCCAGCGCGGTCGCCCGAGGCGCCGGAGCGACCGACCAATCCCAGGCCGCGCAGATCCTGCGGGACCCGATCATCAGCCTCTCTGTTACGAATGTGGCGCTCGAAGGCGCGGCCCTCGACTTGTTTAAGGGCACATCGGACCTCGGCAAGAAGGTTGGCGACGACCTGATGCAGCTGGTGTACGACTACAACTGGGCGGACGAAGTGACGCACACCGCGATCGGCGACTATTTCGTCAAGGTGCTCTGCGACGGCAATCCGGCGGAAGAAGAGCGCGCGCTGCGCGCTCATGCAATGTTCGAGGGAATGCGCGAGCGGCTCAGCGGCCAGCAGTCCGCTGAGATCCGCGAATTCTTCGCCGAGGAGACCGAGCGTGGGACGGCGGCCCTGGCCGGGAACGGTTAGGCGTGGCTGTCACTATTCTGCTCGAACCGTGCATCAACTGCGGGCTCTGCCGGAAGGCATGCCCAACCGAAACCATTCACTTTTTCACCACGCATAGGCGCACGCACGTTGTCGAACCTTCGGGTTGCATCGACTGCGACATTTGCCTCCCTATCTGCCCAGAGAAGTGCATCGTTCGCGATGAGACCTACGTTCATGACCCCGCGGAACTCGCGGAAGCGAAGATTCATGCCCGGGACTGGGCTAAACGCCAGAACGGCCTTCGCCAACGCGTCCGTGACCGCGCCGCCGCGGCGGTCACCGCCGTCCGGGCGGAGCACGCCAATGCCTGAACTCGCCATTGACCCGCGAACTATCGGGGGAGCGTTCAGCGTCGATGAGAACGCGCGCCGAATCATGAACTACCGGTTCGCTGAGAACGTCTGCATGACGACTGCCGGTGGCTGGGCTTCCTCAACGCCGGCGATCAAACTCAAGTTCGCCTTCGGCGAGCACTGCTACCACGATTCGGTCCATTCGTTCTGGCTCGGCCAACGGCTACCCGAGCTCCGGAAGACCGAGAGCATGGACTACCAGACGCCGCCGACATTCAGGGCGAGCTACCTCGCCGAACCACCGAACGAGGCGTTCCTCAAGTTTTGCGAGACCATGCAACTCCAGACCGATGAGCTACTGCGCATAGTCGGGCTGTACCGCGTGCTCAAGACGCACCTGGCCGTGTATTACCGCCACCACATCCAGGTGACCGACCAGGTCTCCGATGCCCCGACGGTGAGGATCCTCAACCACATCCTGCTCGAAGAAGAACAGCACCTGAAGTGGGGCCAGGCAGCCTACGAGGAGTTCGCCGGCACGCCGGAGAAGCGCCGTGCCGCACTGGAATGGCAGATGGAGCTCGAGGACCTGCTTGTGCGCAGCGGCGGTGTGACCGGCGGGCGTTAGAGACTACCGCCGAGCATCCTTCGGCCAGTAGCATCTGGCGAGATGAACGTGCTTCTCTTCGGCGCGAACGGTCAGCTCGGCTCGGACATTGTCAGGCTGTGGAATGATCCCGCGGTCCGACTCGTCGGCCTTACCCGCGCCGACGGCGACGTGACCGATGCCGAGGCCGTCGCCAGCTTGGTGCGGGAAATCCAGCCCGGCGTCGTCATCAACACGACCGCCTTTCACAACCTCCCCGTATGTGAGACCGATCCTGAGACCTGCTTCCGGGTCAACGTTATGGGCGGACGAAATGTTGCGGCCGCTGCGGCAGCTCAGGGTGCGGCAGTAGTGCAAATCAGCACAGACTACGTTTTCGACGGTACGAAGGGCTCGCCCTACCTCGAGGACGACGCTCGCCGTGCAGTCAACGTTTACGGGGCGATGAAAATCGCGACCGAGGACATCATCCGCCAGGCCAACCCGGAGCACAAGGGCGCCGCCCCGGACTATGTGCGCAGCGCCTGCGAAGCCAG
>CAZKZR010000469.1:0-3081 GCA_964557245.1 uncultured Anaerolineaceae bacterium
ACCGGCTCGATGGGCAACTCTCCCCGGCCGGCATGGCCCGAATGCAGGGCGCTATCGGCAACGCCGCCGTTGGGCGCTCTATCGCAGACGGCCGCACCGTGCAGCGTCTCTGGGGCAAGAAGAAGAAGCCCACGGACGCCGAACTCAAGGAGTTGCGCCAGAAGGCGGGTCACAACCAGACCACTTCCGGAAATGACGTAAACAAGGTGCCCGAGGGGCACAACATGGAGAACGCGCAGGAAGGCGTGGGCTTTGGCGCCGAACTGACCCAGGTCCCCGGCGATGCCCTCAACAATTACGGCAGCAGCACCACCCGTCTCGATGGGGAAGAGCTTGAATTCACCGGCGCCACCGGCCAGGCGGCGCTTGGCTCCGCGGGCGCTGGTCTCGGCGCCGTCGGCTCCGGGCTCACAACCGTCGGCGGCGGCATCGGCGTGCTCATGTCCGTCATGAAACTGCGTGAACTCGCCAAGAGCACCGATCCTGGCAAGCGCTGGGAGCAGGCCGCCACCTGGTCCGTCCTCGTCGGCTCGGGCGCTCAAACCCTCCTCGGCGGCGCCCAAACGGTTGCAGGGATGACCGGAGCCGGCGCCAACGCGGCCGCCGCGGCCGGCCAGGAAACCGGCAAGACCGTCGCCGATGCCTCCAGCGGTGTCATGGATTCGCTCGGCGCCCTCGGCGGACTCGTCGAAATGGGTGTCAGCGGCTTCCAGGGAGTAATGAAGGTCGCTCAGATGATCCGTGGCAAAGCGTGGGATGCCGACATGGCGTCTGGCGCCGCCACTGACTTCCTCAAGTCGCTCAAGTGCGCAGCCATGACTGCCAAGTCGCTCGTCAGCGCCACCAACACCTGGCTCTCCCTCGCGGGCGAGGCCATCGCCGTACTTCCAATCATCGGCGCCGCCATCAACATCTTCGGCCAGATGGTCGACATACTCATCCAGCTCGTCTCCGTCGCGATGCGCACCTACAAGCTCGTGAAGGCGGCCATCATGGCCTCGAAGATGAAGGCCGTCGGGGCCGCCAAAGGCGCCGCCAGCGAAATGGGTAAGTTCGCCGCCGGCATGGCCCTCAACGCCAAGAAGCGCTGGCAGCGCCAGATTGCCCCGCTCATCGGCAACGTCGTCACCATCGTGGCTGACTTCATTTCGATCGGCGGCTCAGTTCTGAACATCGTCGGCGCCGCCACCGCTGCAGCCTACGGTGCGGGCGTCGGCATCATGGCCGCTGGCTACGCCGCCACCGCAACCGCGGGCGCGATGAAGGTCGGCGCAGCGCTCATCAAGCCCACCCAGACCTTCGTCCGCTGGAGCAAGCAGCGCATCCGCGATAAGGGCCAGGCGCCGGGCTTCCACGCCACTGCCGGCAAAGTCTTCCACGTCAACATGAACAAGACCACGGACAACAAGAACAAGGAGATCGCTGGCCAGATCAGCTTCCTGATGAAGCATCTCCACGGGCTCAAGGACCTCCCTGCTCCCACCGACGCCACCTACCCCGCCGTCAAAGCGGAGTACGAAGAGGCCCACATGCTGGTCAAGTCCACGGGCGTGAAAATCAGCGAACTTTCGGCCGCCGCCGATGCCCGCGCGGTGGTCACACTCCTCGCGAAAGCACTCCGCGAGCGGGAGTAGGGGCGGCGACGGACACAACAGTCCGTGATGTCTGTTAGAGAGTAGGTTTTTCGGGCTGGCGACGGTGCATCCTCTCGTCATGCGGGCCAGGCCAAGCCACTACAACACTCGGTACAAGCACGACCTCACTCCGCAGCAGGAGCGGGTGTTGCGATTGATCGCCGGCGGCCGGACGAACGCCGAGATCGCCGATTCCCTGGGCCTGACGGTCGACGGCGTGAAATGGCACGTGCGCGAGATTCTGGCGAAACTCGAACTCGAATCGCGGGAAGACGCAGCCGCGTGGTGGCGCGCCTACCGCCGGCCGGCGGCGCGGGCCAGCCGGATGCTGCAGGGGTTCAGCCACGCCGGCGCGTGGAAGATCGGCATCGCCTCCGTCACTGTGGCCGGGATTGGGGTGGTCGCGGCGTTCGCACTCCTGGTGGTTCGCGGAGGATCCGGCGCGGACGGCGCCGAGGGCATGCCTGCGTGTCCGGCGGGAAACCTGGACTGGCGCGCGCAAGTTCAGCGCCACGGCGATGTCACGGTCTACCGCCTCTCCATCTCGTTGCGAGACGAACAGTGGTACGACCATGTACTGAAAGTCGTGGGGTTGGGACACCCGGTTACCGCGCCCTGCCAGCTGAACACCAACGCGGGATTCCAGCTGTTCGATAACGGTGAACCTGTCGATGGCGCCGACGGAAAGCCGGAGCCTCCGCGGCGAGTACCGGTCAACGGCGTCACGGGCAATCCCGCAACTATCCCGGTTTCGGTGACCGTGGATAAAGGACGGATCGTGCCGATCGCGGAGGCCGAGTTTTCGAACTGGTGCGCCGGCCCGGCGAAGCTGCTGATGGAGGCAACCATGCCCGCGATCCGGCCCGGCGGGCCTCCCACGGTTTCGACGTCACTGGGCACCGGCGTGGAGGACTTGCCGCCATGCGTGGATGCCTCGGCGCCGGCGATGTTCAGCGTCCGGGCGCCCTAGTTCGAAACGTTCGGCAGCACGTGCCAGTACGGCAGGCTCTGCCCCTCCATCTCCGATGTCCGCCCACGAGGTCCGCCCGTCAGTGGAAGCTGCTCAGGGTGCTTGATCAGCGTTTCACTACCCGGACAGATGTAATTCGTATCGAAACCCCAGTCGTAGTACTGGACCATCACCACCGTGCCCCCGGCGAACGCGTAGGCAGGCGTGCAGCGGCTCGCGGCCATCGCGATGCCCTGCGCACCCGCCGTCCAGATCGGGATGCCCGGCGAAGCCCACGTCCCCGCGATGTTCCGCCACTGGTAAGGCGTGCCATAAATCCCCACCGGCAACGAGCGCTGCTTGAAATACTCAACCGCGCCGCGCACCACCTGCGAATTGTTCTGCACGTCTCCGGACCAGTAGTTGCCGCCTTCTACATCCAGCCACCAGTGGGACGGCGTCACCCGCATCGCCTCCGCCCGCATCACCACGTCCTTG
>CAZKZR010000470.1:0-3062 GCA_964557245.1 uncultured Anaerolineaceae bacterium
GGTACTGATGGTGCGGCCGTTCTGAAGATTGCTGATTGCGAGCGCCGTCTGGCCGGTGCTCTTCTCGGTTGGCGCAATGGGGATGTTGCGCTCCTTGGCGAGCGTGAGCGCCGGCCCAGGTTCGAACGTCGGGAGTTTGACGAACTTCTTGGTCTCCCGGAACTGGGCTGGCGTCTGGTCACTGGCCAGGAACCCGTTCCGCGAATCGATTTCCTTCTCCTCGCACTGGGAGGTGTAGGTAACGTCCGTCCGCACCCACGCCGTCACGCTCTGGTCACAGTACTTCGGGTCGCCGAGCGTACGGTCCGTCGCGGGTGTCTCGAACGAACGCTGCGCGACATTCGACGGCTGAAGGTCGCTGAAACCCTGCGTTATGTCCGTCACCCCACGCGCCTTCAGAGCGCTGTGGTATGCGCCCATCCACGACTTCCAGAGGTGCACCGTCGCGTTGGCCGAGGCGAAAGCGCGGTCATTGACGAGCTCGTTGTTGGCGTTACCGACCCAGACCGCTGTAGCGGCGTGGCGGCTGTAGCCGGTCATCCAGGTCTCCAGCGTGTCACTCGCGCGGAGCGGGCCCTGCTGCGTGCCCGTCTTCACGCCGGACGGAATCTTCACGCCGTCCGAGTAGAAGTCTAGCCCAAGGTCGGTGTTCGAGCCGCCGCAGCCCCAGATGATGAAGCGCGCTGTGCAGTCCGACATGATGCTGTGGAGCAGCCACACGGATCCCGCGTTGACCACCTGCTTGGTCTGCGGTTCGGGCTCTGTGTACACCACATTGCCGTCTTTATCTCGTACTTCCAGCACGACGATCGGGTCCAGCTCCCGCGTCCCGGGGATCCGGATGTTCCCCCGCTGGAACTCGATCGCTTGCTTGACCGCGAGGTCATAGTCGGCGCCGACATCCGTGGCGGTGCTTTTCAACGTCTTGATGTCGACGTATTCGGCGAGTGACGGCGTGCCAACCATCTTGCCCATGTTCGCGATGGTCGCGTCCATGAACGCCATGTCGACGGCGCGGATGTTGGCTCCGCCTGTCGCGATCGAAGCGCCATACGTAACCGCTTTGTGATTGCTGAAGGTCGGATCGAACCCCTGCGAGAGCGTGGTGATGCCGAGATGCTTCGCCATTTCAATAACGTTGTCGACGCCCCCCTCCGCAGCCGCACGGAACGCCCCGACGTTCTGCGAACCGCCAAGGGCGGCACGCGCCGAGATGAGGCCCTCCGTGGAGCCGCCCTGTCGTGGGTTGGTGATTTCCACGCCGCCTACCGGCAACGGACTCGTATCCCAGAAAATGCTCATTGGCGCTTTGTTCTGGGTATCGAACCAGTTCAAGTACACAGCCGGTTTGAACGACGAGCCCGGCTGGTTGATCTCGCTCAACTGGTCGATGTCGCCAGCGACCCGCCGGTCCGAACGGTAGGTCGGGTCGATATTCGGCGAATAGACGATGATCTGCCCGGTGGTTGGCTCAATCGTCACAACAGCGGCGTTGTGGCACTCGCATCCAGCCGCAAGGCCGGCGGTAACCCACTCGTTCGATGCTTGCCGGGCCTGCTCCGTCAGGGCGTAATCGAGCGTGGTGGTCACCTTGTATCCCGCGGAATGCACCCAATTTTCGCAGTCGTCGACTTCCTTGGGCTTGGGCAACAAGCCCGCCTTGCACATCCGGACAAGGCGCGGCTCAACCTGGTTATCTACCCACGCTTCGGCCTTCAGGGGGTTCGAGGCCGCGTAGACATGCACTTCCTCGGCCTTCGCCGCGGCGGCTTCGGCGGCCGTTGTGCGGCCGTGCTCCACCATGAGGTCAAGCACCGCTTCCTGGCGCGTCTTCGCCTCACCGGCGACGGTAGTGCGGCCCAGTACATCGAGCGCGCAGGTCCCATCATCCGCCGGCACGCAGTTGTAGCGGGGGTGGTACTTCGTCGGGTACTGGGGGACTCCGGCCAGCAGGGCGGCTTCGCCCAGCGTCAGGTCCTTCGCCGGCTTGTGGAAGTATCCCTGCGAGGCGGCTTCGATCCCAACATACCGGTCGGCGTAGGAGATCTGGTTCAGGTACCAGGTGAGGATCTCTTCCTTGCTGTAGTCATTCGTGAGTTCGACCGCGTAAACGATCTCCCGAAGCTTCCGGTCCAGGGTGCGTTCGGCCGTGACGCAGCGGGTCTGGTCCTCCACGGTGCTGATGTTCGGACAGATGTACACGTTCTTGATCAGCTGCTGCGTGATCGAAGAGCCGCCGGTGCCGCTATCGAATTCGTTCCGGACGTACCGCTCGACTGCAGCGCGCGCCAGGCCGGTGAAGTTGATCCCGGGGTTGTCCCAAAACGAGTTGTCCTCGGTCGAAATCGTCGCAGCGACGAGGTAGGGCGAAATCTGGTCGAGCGGAATCGGTTCCAGGAGCTGGGCATCGGGGTTCGTCAGGCGGCCGAGCAGTACGGAGTTCTCATTGTCCGGCCCGTTTCGGTCATAGATCTCGGTCAGCCCGATATTCCGTTGCTGAAGCTTCTCCTCGATCGGCACGTAGTCATGCGCGTACGAGTTATAGACGGTGAATAGCGCGCCCAGGCCAGCAGCCGCGCATACCGAGCCCAGGCCAAGCAGCGCGACGAGCACGATGATGATGGGCCGCGCCTTTTGGCTGCGCCGGGCGCGCCGCGCCTGCAACCGCCGCCTCGTGATGATCGAACTCACGCCCGACGCACCCCACGGCGAGTAACCCACAACCGACAATTCGAAATCACTCCGGCCACCCTATCAAACCCCTGTCACCCGAAAAACCGATCTTTGTTAAGCGCCCGCTCCGCGCCTTTCCACTTTTCCCTTTCCTCTTTTCTCTTACCCTTGCCTGATGGCGCTCACGTCCGAAGAAGTACTCCACATCGCCCGGCTCGCGCGCATCGCGCTGACCGATGACGACGTCCAGCGGTTCACCGCGCAGCTCTCCGGCATCCTGGACCACTTCGCGGCCCTTTCGGCTGTGGATACGGACGATGTAGAACCCACGGCGCACCCCCTTCCCCTTTCTAACGTTATGCGGGCCGATTTAGTTGCACCGTCGCTTT
>CAZKZR010000471.1:0-3037 GCA_964557245.1 uncultured Anaerolineaceae bacterium
CGACGTGCGTGCGGGGGTTGAGGCGGCGGCGGCGGGACTCGCGTAAACGCCGAACGACGAACTTCGAACGACGCCCTGCGAAGCGTCTTCTGTTCGACTTGGCGTCCTTCGAAGTTCGTCGTTCGTCGGTCTCGGTCGGGCGGCGGACAGCGGTGGGTGGTAGAGTCAGGCCACTAGCATCCTTCCCGGGAAGGATGAGCCACCTGGAGAACGTTTCTTGGATTTCCGACTTTCCGCTGAGCATCAGGCTTTCCAGGACGAAGTAAACAGCTTCGTCGCCAACCTTCCGGAGCAGAACGAAGACGACTTCGACGCTCAGGTGCACCAGGGCCTGGTGGACCGCGGCTGGATCACGCTGGCCTGGCCGAAGGAGTACGGCGGGCTGGGCGCGACGCCGATGCAGCAGATGGTGTTCAACGAGATCATGGGCTACAAGCGCATCCGCGCTTCGAGCATGGGCACGATGTGGGTGGGGCCTTCGCTGATGATCTACGGCACGGACGAGCAGAAGGAGCGCTGGCTGCCGAAGATCGCGACCGGCGAGGATGTCTGGTGCACGCTGTATTCGGAGCCAGGCGCGGGCTCGGACCTCGCGGCTCTGCAGACGCGCGCAACCCGCGACGGCGACGAATACGTGGTGAGCGGGCAGAAGATCTGGACTTCTGGGGCGCACCGCTCGAACTGGGGCTGGCTGGCCGCGCGGACGGACCCGAACGCGCCGAAGCACCGGGGCATTTCGATGTTCTGTCTGCGGATGGACAGCCCGGGGATCCAGGTTCGGCCGCTGGTGAACATGACGGGCAACCACGAGTTCAACGAGGTGTTCTTCGACAATGTGCGCATCCCGGCGTCGCAGCGGGTGGGCGAAGAGAACCGGGGCTGGTATGCGCTGGCCGTGGCCCTGGACTTCGAACGGTCGTCGATTGGTTCGACTTCGGGGGCGCGCCGGAATTTGGACGACTTCATCGCGCTGATCAAGAACGGGACGGCGCAGCTGACCGAAGCGACAAAGGCCCGGCTGGTGGACTGCGTGATCACCGCGCAGGTGCTGCGCTTCGTTGGCTACCGAATCGCGGCGGAGCAGGAGAAGACGGGGACTGCGCCGACGCTGCTCGCGCAGATGGCGAAGCTGTGCGCGATGGAGCTGAACCAGAAGATCACTTCGATGACGATGCAGGTGCTGGGCATGCCCGGACAGGCGCACGCGGTGACCTCGGTACACGAGCAGTATTCGCAGGCGTATCTGCGATCCGTCGCGAACACGATCGAGGGCGGGACAAGCGAAATCCAGCGGAACGTAATCGCGACGCGCGGGCTGGGAATGCCGCGAGGATAGGCGCGCCGGGATTCACGATCGAGGCCGCGAGCGAATGACGCTGAACCGTGTGCGGTCATCGAGTCCCGCTGTACGCTGATTACATGTGTGGGCGATTTACGCTGAGCAAAGCTGAGCGGGCGCAGGTTGAAGATGAGATGGGGATCGCCCGGGGTTCGTTGAGCCCCGGGTACGAGCCGCGGTACAACATCGCGCCGACGGACGAGCACTTCATCGTGCGGCAGCGGTTCGAAGAGCGAGAGTTGGTGCCGGCGAAGTGGGGCCTTGTGAACCACTGGACGAAGCCGGGGACTCGCCCGGCGCCGCAAATCAACGCGCGCGCGGAGGGCATTGACCGGCGGCCGGCCTTCCGGGATGCGTTCGCGAGCCGGCGATGCCTGGTGCCGGCGGACGGGTTCTTCGAGTGGACGGGTACCAAGACCGAACGCAAGCCGATCTGGTTTCACCGGGCAGATGGGCGGCTGTTCTGGTTCGCAGGGCTGTTCGAATCCTGGAACCCGACGCCCGAGACGAGGCAGCGGACGTTCACGATTGTGACGACCACCGCGAACCGGGTAGTGGAGCCGGTTCACGACCGGATGCCGGTGATTCTCACGGAGGAGGAGGCAGACGAATGGCTCAATCCTTCGGGAACGCCAAAACACCTGCTCGAATTGCTGAAGCCGGCGGCCGACGATTACCTGGTCGCCCGGGAGGTTTCGCCGCTGGTGAACAGCGTGAAGAACGATTCGCCGGAGCTGCTTGAGCCACAGAGCGGGCGGACGATTCCTTTACCACTCGGCGAATGAAAGCGAACGCGAAAAAGCGCGGCTGCTGATAGGATCCGGTTGCGTTACCTTTCGGGATGCCTCACGGTCCGCACTCCTTGCGACTCCCGGATAGACGCCGAGCCCCGGCGGGATGCCAGTCCCGGCCGGGGCAGCTGTTTTCGTGGCCGGCGGGGATTCAGCGAGTGGCGAGGAATGTGCCTTCGATGACGGCGTTGCCGGAGCCGCCCACTTCAACGCGGGCATCCTCACAGCGGAACGTGCCTTCCACGCGCTTGTCATCCGACTGCTTATATGTGACCTTGCAGGGCTGGTCAGACGAGCCCGTGCGAATGCTCGACACTCCGTCGTAAACGGACATCGCGAAGGGCTGGAATTCCTTCGAGATGGAAATCGAAATGGTCTTCACGCCGTCGGCGAAGATGAGCCTCGTGGAGTTTTTCTCCGAGGAAGACGTAGCAAGCAGTTTGCCCTTCAACGTAAGCGTAGCGCCGCCGCTGACGGTGACGGTCGCTTCACCATCGGCCCATTTTCCAGCGGTAAACGAGGGGGCGCCGCCGGCGGCCGTGGCAGTGGCCTGTGGCGTGCGAGCCTGGGCGGGCGCCGTCGTCGGTGTGGCTTCTGGGGTTCGGTCGTCGGCGCTGTCTGCCGGTTCGTCATCGTCTCCCGAAGAGCACGCGATGGCGAGCATGGCGAGCGATGCGGCGAGCAGGCGGGCCGTATTCAGGAGTTGCGTGCGAGGTGCCATGGCCGGGACTGTAGCACAGGATTTGAGGGCCAGTCGCTATCCGAATGAGAGCGATATCACATACGGCGTTTAGGGTGCGGATAGAAGCACAAGAGAGTGGAGTTGGTACCCCCGGCGGGAATCGAACCTGCGCACATGGTTTAGGAAACCACTGCTCTATCCGCTGAGCTACGGGGGCACGAGTTT
>CAZKZR010000472.1:0-3032 GCA_964557245.1 uncultured Anaerolineaceae bacterium
ATCTGCTGTTTGTCGGTGGGGGAATGGCCAACACCTTCCTGAAGGCGACAGGGGTAGATGTCCAGATGTCCCTCGTGGAAGACGAGCAGGTGGAAGCGGCGAAGACCATCCTGGCGCGGGCGAACGCCGCAGGTGTGGAAGTGCACCTCCCGGTGGATGTCATCGCGGCGAGCAAGTTCGCAGAAGACGCGGAAGCACTGGAACGGCCTGTTTCCGAGATCCCGCGCGGATACATGGTGCTCGATATCGGCCCGGAAACCGTGAAGGAGTACTCGGCTGCCTTGAGGAAAGCCAGGGCTGTGGTCTGGAACGGCCCGATGGGCGTGTTCGAGATGGAAAAGTTCTCCCACGGGTCGTTTGATCTGGCGCGGACGATTGCCGGCCTGGATGCCACGACTGTGGTGGGCGGCGGAGAGACGGCGGCGGTAGTCGCGCAGGCCGGGCTGCAAGACCGGTTCACCCATGTTTCAACGGGCGGCGGGGCCTCGCTGGAGATGCTCGAAGGCCGCGAACTGCCTGGTGTCGCGGCGCTGATGGACGCTTAATGGCAGCCAAAGCGACCGACCCCGGCCCGACGCCGCTGCTCTTCGGGTTTCGCGGAATTCGCGCGCTGCAACTCATCGTTGCGATTGCGGCGGGCGCACTTGCCATTGGTGGCGTGGTCATCGTCAAGGCGTACACCGACGGCGGGCCGGGTTGGCTTCTGCTCCTGGCGGTGGTCTTCGCCATGGTGTTCCTGTGGCTGTTCGGCGTGGCCATCCGATTGCCTACGTCATTCGTGGCCATTTCGCAGGACCGGATGCGGATTCGCTTCGCTGGCTTCGTCGATACGATCATCGACACACGCGACGTGAGCGGAGCGCAGCTTCGGGATTGGCCGATCTGGGGCGGGCTGGGCGTCCGCACCGGATTCCGGGGAGATGTCGCACTGGTGGCCGCCTGGGGCACAGTTGCGGAGATTACGTTGAAGCAGCCCATCCGGGTCTGGCTCATCCCTCGACTCTGGAGAGTGCGCGCGACCCGAGTCGCCCTGAGCGTGCGAAATCCAGCGAAGCTGGCGGAGCGCTTTGGTCCGGCCAGCCAGTCCGCGAGCGCGAAAAAGAAGCGACGTTAGGGAGACGCATGAGAAAGCCGTTTGTTGCCGGGAACTGGAAAATGAACACCTCGGAGGCCGAGGCGGTCGGGCTCGCGAGGGCAGTAGCGGAGAGCACGTCCGGGGCGGCGTGCGATGTCGCGGTGGGCGTGCCGTTCCCGCACCTGGGCTCGGTGCGGGATGCGCTCAAGGGATCCGCGGTGCGGCTGGCGGCGCAGGATGTGTACTGGGAGGACAAGGGCGCGTTCACCGGCGAAGTGAGCGTCCCCATGCTCGAGGATTACTGCCAACTTGTGATCGTCGGCCACAGCGAGCGCCGCCAGTTCTTCGGGGAGACGGACGACTGGGTGAACCGGAAGGTGGCGGCGGTACTGGGCTCCCGGCTGGACCCGATCGTGTGCGTCGGCGAACTGCTGCAGGAACGGAGGGACGGCCTGACGGAGAAGGTGCTCTACCGCCAGCTTCGGGCAGGGCTCACGGGACTCACGATGTCGCCGCGGGTCACGATTGCCTACGAACCGGTTTGGGCGATCGGCACCGGCGAGACTGCGACGCCGCAGGTTGCCCAGGACGCGTGCGCGTACATTCGCGGCGTCCTGCGCGAGATTGCGCCGATCCATGCTGATTCGATTCGCATCCAGTACGGCGGCAGCGTTAATGCTGAGAACGCCGCTGAATTGCTGTCTCAGCCCGACATCGATGGCGCGCTCGTGGGCGGCGCCTCGTTGAAGGCCGACCAGTTCGCGACGATCTGCGCGGCGGCGAAGTGACCCAGCGCCGTGGCAAGGCGAGCCAATGCTGAGGCGCCTTGTGGCGATTGTCGGCGCGACCGGGACGGGCAAGTCCGCTCTTGCGCTGGAACTTGCGCAGCGGCTCGGCGGGGAAATCGTCAATGCGGACAGCCGGCAGGTCTACCGCGGGATGGACATCGGGACAGCGAAGCCCTCGCTCGAAGACCGCAAGAAGGTCCGCCACCATCTCTATGACGTTGCCGATCCGGCGGATGGATACAACCTCGCCCTGTACCAGCAGCAGGCGCGGGAAACGCTCAACGCCGTATGGGCGCGCGGCAGCTTCGCGTGGCTGGTGGGCGGCACCGGGCAATATGCCTGGGGGTTGCTCGAGGCGTGGCAGGTACCAGACGTCGAACCGGACGGGGTTCTCCGGGCTGAGCTCGCAGCTTTCGCCGCGGAACATGGCCATGAAGCGCTGCACGCGAGGCTGGCGGCGGTCGACGAAGAATCGGCGTCGAAGATCGATGGCCGGAACGTTCGGCGAGTCGTTAGGGCGCTCGAGGTCTACGAAAAGAGCGGACGGGCCATGAGCGACTGGCAGAAGAAGCAGAACCCCGATTTCGAGTTCCTGCTCTTCGGTGTCGAGGTTCCGCGCAAAGTGCTCCACCAACGCGTGGACCGGCGGGTCGATGAAATGTTCGACAACGGCCTGATCGACGAGGTCCGCGACCTGCTGGCTGCGGGGGTCCCGGCGGATTGCCCCGCGATGTCATCGATCGGGTATGGCGAGACTGTCCGGTACCTGCGCGATGAGGCGACCCTGGAAGAGGCGCGCGAACGGACGAAGGTGGAGACTCACCGGCTGATCCGCGCGCAAGACCAGTGGTTCCGGCACGAAGACAAGCGCATCACGTGGGTGCGCGACGCGGATGACATCGACGTGAGGGCGAACATTTTCACAGGCGCCTGCACGAACGTGATCCGGGGCGAGAACCGGTAGGGCGGGACTGGTTCGCTATACTGATTCCATGGCTGCACCTGTGCGGGTCCGCGTTTCCGAAGAGGAGTACCTCGCGACGATGACCGGCGAGAAGCCGTCGCTGGAATTCGTGAACGGCGAGGTCTTCCAGAAGCCGATGACCAAACGAAACCACCAGGATGTGAGCAAGCGGATCCTTGAGGCGATGTTGGACTTTGAGAAGCGC
>CAZKZR010000473.1:0-3031 GCA_964557245.1 uncultured Anaerolineaceae bacterium
GATGTCGTCGTGCCTGCGTATCCAAAGTAAGCAAGCGAGTGATTTCCCGTGATTGATCGGCCGGTGACCCATTCACTTCCCGTGCAGTACTGCGTCTCCGTGTCGATCAAGGCTCGAACGGTGGCAAATGGCAAAACCGCTGACACGAGGAGCGCGCCCAGGAACGGCGACATGCGGTAGAGTGTTTCATCTTATAACGTCACTTCAAGAGTTGGAGCAGTCTAGCCCTGACGCCGTGTCCGGCGTCAATCGCCTTACGGAACTTTGTTACGAATTTGCAAGGTACTCGAGGATGCCGATGCGGCCTCCCTCCAGGGAGGTGAAGAATCGGAACTACAACGCCAGCGCCGCCGGCGCTTCCAGCAGGCTCTGGATCTCTTTGATGAACACCGCGCCCTCCGCGCCATCCGTCACGCGATGGTCTGCGCTCAAGGCGACTTTCATCACCTGGCGGATGACGACGGCGTTGTCCTTCACCACAGGTTTGGGCATGACCGAACCCACACCCAGGATCGCAGCCTGGGGCGGGTTGATGATGCCGATGAGTGTCTCCACGCCGTACGCGCCCAGGTTCGTGATGGTGAAGGTGCCTTCGCTGTACTCATCCGCCTTCAGGTGGCCCGACTTTGCGCGCGCGATCAGGTCCTTGGTCTCGATCGCGATACGCCCCAGCGACTTGGCCTGGCAATCCAGGACCGCGGGCGCAATCAGCCCGTCGTCCATGGCAATCCCGATGCAGACGTTGATGCGGTCATGCATCGTCAGGCCGGTATCGTGGAATTCGGCGTTGAACTTCGGGTGCCGTTCGATGGCGATGGCGCAGGCTTTCACGATGAGATCGTTGATGCTCACGCGTTGTTCGTCGGTGGCATTGGCGTTGATCTGCGAGCGGAATTCCAAGGCCGGCGTCATGTCGATATCGAGCGTCAGGTAGTAATGCGGCGCTGTGGTCTTGGACTGAGTCATGCGGCGGGCGATCGCCTGCCGCATTTTGCTGAGGCCGCCGGTGACCGCGGGAGCAGCCGACGGCGCTGGCCTGGCGGCCGCGGGGGCGGGCGCGGATCCTTCGGATTTCGCTGGCGCGGGCGCTTGGGCCTGAGGGCCGGCGGAAATCGCTGTCTCAACATCCTTGCGAAGGATGCGACCGTCCGGGCCCGTCCCCTTCAGGTTGCTGTAGTCGAAGCCGGCGTCGGTCGCGATTTTGCGGGCGACAGGCGAGATACGAACGCGCCCGTCTTCATGCGCGGGCTGGGCAGGCGCCGCCTGCGGCGCCGGTGCTGAGACGGTGGTGGCCGCGGGAGCGGCTGCCGGTGCTGGTCCAGCGGCCTTCACCTCCGCTTCAATCTCGCGTTTTGCGGGCGTTACGGCGGGAGGCTTGCGGTCCACTTCGGGCGCGGCTTCGTTGGGTTCACCGAGAAGCGCAATGACTTCCCCGACCGGGACGACTTCACCTTCCTGCGCGACGAGCTTCAAGAGCGTTCCGGACTCGAACGCCTCCAACTCGACGTTCGCCTTGTCCGTTTCGATTTCGGCCAGCATCTCGCCGCGGTTCACGGTTTCGCCCACGGCCTTGAACCACTTAACGATGGTGCCTTCGGTCATATCGGCGCCCATCTGGGGCATGGTTACTTCGATGGCCACGCGCTACTCCTTGAACATGCGAAGGACGGCTTCGACCACGTCTTCTTCCGAAGGGAGCGCGGCGAACTCCAGATTCCGATTGTAGGGCAGAGGCACGTCTTTGGAACTGACGCGAGCTACCGGGGCATCGAGCCAGTCAAAGGCGCGCTCCATGATCTGGGCACTGAGCTCTCCGCCGAACCCGCCGAACAACCAGTCGTCCTCAACAATGACGGCCCGATTCGTTTTCTTCACCGACTGGATGACTGTGTCCATGTCGAGCGGCCGGAGGGTGCGAAGGTCGATCACTTCCGCGCTGATCTCCTCCTGCTCTTCGAGCATGGTCGCGGCTCGCATGGCCTGATGGACGCTGCCGCTATAACCGATGAGTGTGACGTCGCTGCCTTCGCGAAGGATGTTGGCGACGCCGAACTCGATCAGGTAGTCGGGGTCGTCGGGCACTTCGCCCTTGAGCGCGTAGTTGGCCGTGTGCTCGATGAAGATGACGGTGTTTTCATCGCGGAACGCGCGTTTGAGCAGACCCTTGCCGTCCGCGGCGTTCGAAGGGCAGACGACCTTCAGACCAGGAAAGTGCGCATAGAGGCCTTCGAGGGAGTGGCTATGCGTGGCTGCGAGCTGGGAGCCGCCGCCGCTGGCCATCCGGACAACCATGGGGACGTTTATCTGGCCGTTGGACATGTGGTAGAGCTTCGCGGCGCTGTTCACGATTTGGTCGAGCGCGAGGAAGCTAAAGTTGATGGTCATCATCTCGACCATCGGGTGGAGTCCGGCCATGGCGGCGCCGATGCCGATACCGATCATGCCGGACTCGGCGATCGGGGTGTCTTTCACGCGATCATCGCCGAACTCTTCGAGCAGGCCCTTTGTGACCGCGTAAGAGCCACCGTACGCGCCAATGTCCTCACCCATGAGGAAGATCCGCTCATCCCGGATCATCTCCTCGCGGAGAGCTTCACGAAGGGCGTCACGCATGCGCATCTCAGCCATTGGACGGCTCCTTGGTGAGATGATCGAAGAGGGTTTCCAGGCCGGGCTGAGGACTCTGTTCGCCGAACTCGACGGAGTCATTGACCACTTGTTCGACGCGCTCCGTCATTTCGTGAAAGCGGCCCTCATCGAGTTGACCCGCTGACTGCATCGCGGCCTTGAGGCGCTCGATGCAGTCACGCTTGCGATACTGCTCCACCTCATCCTTGAGCCGGTACAGCTCGGGGTCAGCCATTGAGTGACCGCGGTACCGATACGTCATGGCTTCCACGAAATATGGCCCTTCGCCTGACCTGCAGTGCGCCACCGCCTCCTGCATGGCCCGGTAGACGGCGATGACATCCATTCCATCGACCGAGACCGCCGGCATGTTGTAGGCAGCAGCCAGCTTGGGAATGTCGGT
>CAZKZR010000474.1:0-3029 GCA_964557245.1 uncultured Anaerolineaceae bacterium
GCGAGCCTGCTTCCACGGGTCGCCAGCCGCACCGCGCTCATGATTCGGCCACTTCCCGCAGCGCCTCGTGCGCCGCGCGCACCGTCTCATCGATTTCGCTTTCCTTGTGCCCCGCCGAAACGAACCAGGTTTCGAACTGCGAAGGCGGCAGCAAGATCCCCCGCTTCAGCATCCCGGCATGGAATCGCGAGAAGGCGGCGGTGTCGGATTCGCGCGCCTGGCTGTAGTCGCTCGGGGCTTCATCGCGGAAGAACAGCGTCAGCGCCGAACCGCGCCGCACCACGCTCGCCCGGATCTCCGCCCGGCGGATCGCCGCCGTCAGGCCGTTCTCCAGGTGCCGCCCGAGTTCGTCCAGGCGCGCGTATACCCGCCCATCCGCGAGCTGGTCCAGCATGGCCGCGCCCGCGGCGGTCACGAGCGGGTTCCCGCTCAGCGTCCCTGCCTGGTAGACAGGCCCCAGCGGCGCGAGCAGGTCCATCACCGCGGCGCGCCCGCCAACCGCTCCCACCGGCAGTCCGCCGCCAATCACTTTGCCGAGACAAACCAGGTCCGCCGAGGGCAACAGGCCGCTCAGCCCGTAGCGGAACCGGAACCCGGTGATCACTTCATCCGAAATGAGCAGCGCACCGTGCGCCTTCGGGATCGCATTCAGCGCGGCGAGGAACTCTGGCGTTGGCTCCACCAGTCCCATGTTCCCGGCCACCGCTTCGACGATGACTGCCGCGGTCTCCTTCGCGTGCCCGGCGAACCACGCCTCGAGCGCTCCCACGTCGTTGTACGGGAGGACGGCGGTCAGCGCCGCGATCGGCTCGGGCACTCCGGCTGAATCGCTCAGCCCGAGCGTTGCCACGCCGCTCCCGGCCTTCACCAGCAACCCGTCGCTATGCCCGTGATACCCGCCATCGAACTTCACCAGCACGTCCCGTCGCGTGGCCGCGCGGGCCAGGCGGATAGCGGTCATCGTCGCTTCGGTGCCCGAATTCACGAACCGCACGCGTTCCATCGCCGTCGCTTGCAGCACTCGCCGGCCGAGTTCCACTTCGCCCGGCGTCAACGCCCCGAAGGCTGTGCCCTCCCCCGCCGACGCGCGGATCGCGGACACCACGGCCTCCGGCGCGTGCCCGAGGATCAGTGGGCCAAACGCGCCGATGTAGTCGATGTAGCGATTGCCCTCCGTATCAAAGACATGGGGACCGATCCCTCGCGCAATCGGCACCGGCGTCCCGCCGACTGAACGGAAGGAACGCACCGGGCTGTTCACTCCCCCGGGGAAAAGGGCGCGCGCCGCCTCGATCGTCTCTGCGTTAGTCATCGCGTTCGATCATCGCTGAAAGGTAGCGCTCGCGCAGTTCGTTCCCCGGCTCATCGAAAGCGGCGAACGGAATCTCCGGGTCCTGTGCCGCCGGCTCCGGCCGGGCGCCCTGCCAGAGCGCCGCCTCCCGGCAGAACGCCACCATCACGCTGCACGGTTCGGGACACGGGATCTCGTCCGGCTCGCAATTTGCCCCGGCCCACACCGGCCGGCGGATACATGCTCCACAGACGGTCGCGACTGCCATTTCGCGGCCGCCGTCGCTCAAGGCGTGCGAATCCTCGTACCGGCCGGACTGGCGGGCGAGCACCGCCTCCAGCGGGACGATCTCGAGGGTGCCTTCCTCCCGCTGGCGGCGGTGCACCGAAGCCAGGGGATAGACGGCGTCAACCACCTCATCCGCAGTGAGATTCCGGCCCAGGACCACCTCCCAGCCGTGGGGCAGCGTCTTCGCGCCAGATAGCGGGCGGTACCGCCCCCTGTCGTCGTGGCGGACGAACTGCGCGACCGCATCCAGGTTCGCCGGCAGGATCTTGAGCCCCCCGCCGGGGCTCGCCGGGGGCACGCCTACGGAAACCTTCGTCACCGTCAGCTCGCCAATCGTCCAGCGGCTCATCCGAGGTTCGCCATTGCCGCGACAATGTCAGCCATCGCCGGGTGCGTCCCCACGGGCCTGCTGTAGCGCACGGTCCGGCCGTCCCTGCGCGTCTCTTCTCCCTCGAGTGCCAGGTCCGCCGGGATGCTCTGGCCAACGTGCCAGCCGTCCGCGATGAAGAACGGCACGACCACCACCGTTTCGGTGTTGAACAGCGCTAACAGGTCGCGCATGTTCGGTTCCTGGTCGAGGAACACGGCTCCTGCTTCGGCGAACTCTCCCGTCGCTTTCACGCGCTCCGCCATAGCGTAAATGTTGCGCTCGGACTCGGAATCGCGGCGCGTGCCGTGTCCCAGGACGGCGATTGCGTCGCGGCTCGTCGCGCCCACTTCGCGCGCGCGCTCAACGATCACGGCCGCCAGCGCCGGATCCGCGCCAACCGGCGCCGTGTAGGCGATCTGCTGTCCGCCGCGTTCGGTCAGCGGCCCGGAGAGGCGCATCTCGCGCGGGATGACCGTCCGCGTGAAGTACCCGTGCGAAATGAACACCGGGACCACCACAATCTCCTCCGCCGAACAGCCATCCAGGCAGCGTGAAAGGGATGGTTCTTCTTTCCAGAAACCGGTTCGAACCTCGTCGAATCCGCCGCGCCGCCGCATTTCCGCCGCCAGCGCGAGCAACGGCGCACTCGAGTTCGCGTTCAAATGCGATCCATGTCCGACCAGCACGAGCGCTGTCACTTCCGCTCGCCCCGCTTCTCTGCCAGCCGCTGCTCGCGTTCCTGTCGCACCAGGTAGGTCACGCCGCCCCAGCCAGGCCCAAGCGCCGCGACGATGCGCTGCCGGATGTATTTCGCGAGGGTTGGCGAAGCACCGCCGGTGGAGACGGCGATCGCGAGGTCGCCGTCGCGCATCGTCGCCGGCGTGAAAAACGTACTCTCCGCCTGGCGGTCGGTCACCACCACCGGTATGCCCAGCCCGCGCGCCAGCCCCCCCACTCTCCGGTTCGTTTCGCGTTCGTTCGTGCAGGCGAACACCAATGCCCAGCGCGGTGCGGCGCCGACATCGGCGTCCTGGAACGCCCGCTCGACAACGGTGACGAACGGCTGAACCCGGATCCGGT
>CAZKZR010000475.1:0-3024 GCA_964557245.1 uncultured Anaerolineaceae bacterium
TGGGGCTGGAGCGAAACTCCGACGCCGGTGTGCGTGCGGATCGAGCGGCTTCCCAGTTTGTCCCGCAGTCCGCGCATGAGATGACGGATGGTCAGGTTGGAGCGGGCCAATTCGTATTCAATGCGATGCCAGGGAACCGTGATCTTGGGCGTCTGCATGAGGAGTTCCAGAAGCTCCTCTTCGGCGACGGTGAGTTCGATGACGCCGCCGTTTCCGAGGCGCACGCAGCCGGTGCCGGTCACATACGCAGCCTGGTCGTTGAGGTGCACCGTACGCGGCTTCCTCACGAAGACGACTTCCTTACCGCCCCGGGCAACGGACGGAACGACCGAGTAACCAATCCCTCAGTCATTGATACCTCCCTCACCGTCCAGGCGGACTCGCATTGCCCGAACGGTGCAGGGGAAGGTCTCGCCCGGCCGGGACACGTTCACCAAGTGCGCGAAAAGGGAATGTAAATAGTTCGCTAATGATGGATTCAGCGGGGCAGCGCGTCGCGCCCAAACGCAGCGAGCTTCGCGCGGGAACTGATGCCCAGCTTGCTCGAGATGGACTGCAGATGTGACCTGACCGTGTTGGACGAAACGAAGAGTTGGTCCGCGATTTCGCGGTTGCTAAGTCCCCGCACTACCAGCTTGAGCACGTCTTTTTCGCGGGCTGTCAGCCGGTTCAACGGCTGTGCCTCGCCACCTTCGCCCGCCAGGGTACGGACCACACTGGAAGACACGAAGGCTGGACCGTCATCCAGCGATGTGATCGCGGCCAGCAGTTCCGGGCGCGAGGCATCGATGCCAATCAGGCTGATCACTCCGGAGTTCAGGTGCTCGCTAACTGCCGCCCGCGTGGGATTGGAACCGAAGACGACCAGCTTGCGGCCGGTTCCCGTCCGTTCGATGAGCACGTCATTTTGGCGCAACGAGGCGACCGCGTTTTCGTGCATCGCCACGGGGGTATCCGGGTTGAGGTTTTCGAGGAGGGCGGTCACGAGCGCGCCAACGAGCGACGTGCCCCCGGGGACCAGCACACGGTACTGGTCCACCTGCAATTGCGCGGGCACGTCCACGGGACGGAGCTTTGCCGCTTTAGCTGATTCCAACGTCACCCCACCTGCAACGTACGATCGGCCCTGATGGTTACCGAGTTGTTACGGTAACGTGAGGAATTGTCGAGCAGGTCATTATCCGCAGCAATGTTACCTCCACATAAACGCGTGGCACCCGGAAGATTTCGATAATTTTACGTAAGTCGCTTGCATGCGCACGGTCCCCAGAAGGACAGTCGCGGCCGTGACCGATGAACTAGCGCCGGGGTTCGATTTGCGCGCGGCTTCGCTCGCCGCGGTTTCTGCCGCATTCCAGCATCCGGCCGGCGCGCCGCTCCTTGACGCGGCCGAGTTGCTCGTCCGCGGCATCGTCCGGGCGACTGAGCTGTATCCAGAATGGGCGAAGGCGCTTCGCGAGAACGCGAATGAAGAGATCGATGCTATCGCCCGCGTGATCGCCGCGCGTGACGCACGCGGGTTGGGCGCCCGCTAAAGGCCAGCGGCCCAGTCGACGTTGTTCGCCGCGTCGAGCATGTATCCCCGACCCCGAACATTGACGATCATCGTGGGCGGGCAACCGGCCTCTTCCAGTTTTTGGCGCAGCCGGCGGACGTATACCTTCACCGTCTGAGCGGCTTCCGCCTCGGGCACGAATCTCCCGGAACTGGCTCGTGCCGCCTGGACAGGACTGAGCACCTTGCCGCGCTCCTGGGCGAGCGCCAGCAGCAGTGAGAACTCCATGTTGGTCAATGACAGCGGCTTGCCGTTGGCCACCGCCTGGCGCGATGCGCGATTCAGGAGCAGCGGGCCAATTTCCAGCACTTCTTCAACATCGGCATTGCGGTCGAGGAGCATGCGCCTGCGCAACGCAACGAACTGGGCATCGAGCGCCTCTGGGCCGTCGCTGTCGCGCAGAAAGAGATCCGCGCCGGCGCGAAGGGTGGCCGCAGCTGCCTCGTTGGTTGGCGCGATAACCAGGAGCATCGCGTTCGAAGCGTGTGAGAGGTTGCGCAGGAGCTCCAGGTCTTCAAAGCGGGCAGGGTCGATGAGGGCGACCACCATGTCAGGCTGCAAGTGCTGTACGAAGGCCAAGGCGTCCATGCGCCCGCGCTCGATGGATGTAAACCGGTTGCGGACAAGCAGCGGTATGAGCTCCGTAGCGGAGTACGGGCGTGTCGAAACAACCACGGCGACGAGGTCGTCCGGATTGCGCGGCTGCGTTGAGAACCGCCGAGGCCGAGGCATTACCTGGACCACGAGACCATCACGAACTACCCCTCGGTCAGCACGCCCGAGGCGTGTCATCCACCGTAGTTACTCACACGCGGATCGCCATCCCGTGTAGCAAAAGTGCGAGCTGTTAATCAGGCGGGCATAACGGCCATGGCGAGGATTGATTCGTCACTGATCCAAACGTGGCCCTCGATCCCGTTGAGGGCATCGCGTACCGCGGGGACCTCACACGTGACGCGGAAACAGTCTGCGCCGAGGAACGCAACTTCGGCTTCCTGGAACTCCACGAACTGCCGGGTCAAAGGGAACTGCAGCTTGTAGGTCGCCTCCTTGGCCGCAAAGAGCATGGACGCAGCCACCAACGGCGCTCGGTGCGAAGCGATCCACTCGCGCTCGAGTCGCGTGGCGATGGACCCCCAGAGTTCCGGCTCTACTGCGCCGGCGCGGCAAAGGTCGATCCCGATCGCACGGACGGAACAAACTGGGGCTACGGCACTGATTGCGAGGCCGTCCGAGTGGCTGATGCTCCCAGTAAAGCCCGCTGGCCAGAGCGGTTCACGCGCATCGCCGACGCCAACTGGTAGCGGTTCGGCGCCCGCGGCCACCATGGCGGCGTGCGCGGCCAGCCGCCCGGCGGCGAACTCAGCTTTGCGGAGGTTGCCCATGGCCGCGGTCAGCGCGGCTTCGGCTTCGAGCAAACCGGAAACGTCTTCTTGCTCGACAACGGCCGTGGCTACGCCCAGGTGCCC
>CAZKZR010000476.1:0-2961 GCA_964557245.1 uncultured Anaerolineaceae bacterium
AGTCGCCGCCTCATCGGGCGCCGTGACATGCTCGCTGTGGAGAATGTGATCCCGCGGGTCTTCCGCCACCACCGGGCGAAACGTCCCAGGACCCACCTCGAGCGTAATCTCGGTCCGCTCAACCCCGGCCGCCTGCAACCGCCCCAACAGTCCCTCCGTGAAATGCAGTCCCGCCGTCGGTGCGGCCGCGCTCGCCGCCTGCCGCGAATAAACCGTCTGATACCGCTCCGGATCCCCGCTGTACCCCTTGATGTACGGCGGCAGCGGCATCTCGCCAACGGTGGCCGGATCGAACGTGCGCTCGAACTCCAGCACCACCGGTCCATCGGCCCGGAACGCCACCGCCGCTCCAATTGGGCCTTCATGCGTGTCGAACACGAAGCGCCGCCCCGGTCGAGCCTGTCTCGCCGGCTTAAACAGCACTTCCCAGGTGGTGTCAGTGAATGGGCGCACCAGCAACGCCTCAACCATCCCGCCAGTATCTGGCCGCCGCCCGAAAATCCGCGCTGCCATCACGCGCGTGTCGTTGACTACCATCAGGTCGCCGGCGCGCAGCAACGCCGGCAAGTCGTGCACACGCCGATGCTCGATCGTCCTCGCCTTGAACCGAAGCACCATCAGCCTCGCCGAATCGCGCGGTTCAACCGGTGTCTGCGCGATTTGCTCCGCGGGAAGGTCGAAGTTGAAGTCCTCGGTTCGCACCAAACTGAGCATTGCGTCTTCGTGGCCCCCGGTCTACGTTGGCCAGAGGAGCACGCATGGCACAGCGCAATGGAACCGCCGCTGAATTCGAGGGCGATAATCCCGCCGAAGTCACCGCGACGACGCATCTCTCGATCGATCGAAGCGCTGTGCGCCGCCTCGAAGGCGACGAAATCGACGTGGCCAAGAGCTTTGTCGGCGTCGCAAAGTTCGAAAACGGCACCCTCCGGCAGGGGTCCGCGGGCGTCGTCGTTGGTAGATCGATCGCCGTCGATGAAGTCCGCACAGGAATCCTCATCTCACCCGTCGTGCGCGGCGATGTCCACACCTGGCTCGATATGCGCTCCGCCGTCGCTATCGGCTTTGGGATGGTCCTGGGGAAGGCGTTTCTTGCCGGTGTCCGTGCCTTGGCGCGACGGGCGACAGGCTGATCTCTTCCAGGGTGATGATGCTGTTCGCCTCGTCGGTCCGCAGTTGACCACACGCGGCCGATATCTCTGAGCCTTTTTCCACCCGTACCGTGCAGTTCAGTCCCGCCTCCAGCAGGACGCGTTCGAAACTGAGCACATTCGCCCGTTCGGGTCGGCCATACCCACCGGCCGTTGGATTCACCGGTATCAGGTTCACGTGCGTCGGCGTGCCGCGCAGCAGGCTTACCAGCCTTCGGGCGTCCTGGACCGAGTCGTTCTCGCCCTGGATCAGGGCATACTCGAACGACACTCGCCGCCCCGTCGCTTTGAAGTACCGTTTCGCCGCCGACACGATCTCCTGAACCGAATGGGGGCCCGCGGTCGGCACCAGCCGCATGCGAAGCGCCTCGTCGGGCGCATGGAGCGAAATCGCAAGGCCAACCTGCAGCCCTTCGGCCGCAAGCCTGTCGATGCCCCGAATGATGCCAACGGTTGATATCGTTATGTGCCGTTGCCCAAGGCCGAAAGCCCGCGGATCGGTCAGGATCCGTACCGCCCGGACGGTCTCCGCGTAATTTGCCAGCGGCTCGCCCATGCCCATGAAGACTACGTTCGTGACGTGCTCACCGCGGGCCTTCAGCAGCCGGGCGATGTGAATGACCTGAGAGACGATCTCCCCGGCGGAAAGATTGCGCTCGAAGCCCATCTGGCCGGTGGCGCAAAACACGCACCCCATGGCACAGCCCGCTTGCGTGGATACACAAACTGTCGACCGCGGATGCTTCACGCCAGCCTCGGGGTATTGCATTAGGACCGTCTCGATCAACGTCCCGTCGCCCATCCGCAGGAGCAGTTTGGTGGTATTCCCGTCCTCGCTGACCACGCGCCGCACTTCGCCGGCTGCATCCAGCCGGTACCGCTCCGCCATCGCGTCCCGCGCGCTGACCGGCAGTTGCCGAATCTCCGCGATCCCTGCAGCGAAGTCCCGATACAGAGCCTGCAATACCTGGTTCGCCCGAAACGCGGGCAATCCCAGCTCAGCAGTAAGTGAGTCGACTTCTGCGGGCAGGAGTCCATACAGCGCCGGCAGGCTGGTCATCCCAGGTCAACCCTCGGCCCAAATGCGCCACGTTCGCCGGCCAGGAATTGCGCGGCGGAGAGCCGCTTGCCGCCCGGCTTCTGCACCTCTTCCAGCACCAGCCAACCGCCCGCGAAAGCCACGGCCGGCTGCCGGCCGATAACTCGTGTGCTGCCCGGCGCGGCCGGTTCGTCCTCCGCCACTGACGCACGCCAGATACCCAGCCTCGCCCCATGGTAGAGGACATAGGCGCCGGGCCAGGGGTTGTAGGCGCGAACCGCCCGCTCAGCTTCGGCCACGCTCATCGTGGACCGCAGGAACCCGTCCTCTTTCGTTATCAGGTGGCAGAACGTGGCTGACGCCTCATCCTGGGGCTCCGGCGTGATCGCGCCGGAAATCCATAGGGGCAGCACCCGAACCAGTTCCGTCGCCCCTGCTGCCGCCAGTCGCGGTTCGAGCGTGGCCGCAGAATCCGTGTCTTCGATCGGCTCCCGGACTACCGACAATACCGGCCCCGCGTCCATCTTCCTGACCAATTTCATGATGCTGACGCCGGTTTCAGCCTCGCCTGCAAGGATCGAAGCCACAATCGGGCTCGGACCCCGCCACTTCGGCAGCACCGAAGCGTGCACGTTCAGACAGCCGGCCTTCGGGATGTCCAGGACCGCCTGGGGCAAGATCTTTCCGTACGCCGCCACCACGAAGAGGTCGGCGTTGGCCGCCCTCAACTCCGCCTGCACGCCTTCGTCCCGCAACGTCGGCGGCTGAAAC
>CAZKZR010000477.1:0-2961 GCA_964557245.1 uncultured Anaerolineaceae bacterium
GCGCTTCCTTCCCGCCATCTCCCGCGCGATGCGGCACGCCGTTGGCGAGGGTGACTTCGTCGCCCACCTGCAGGGTCCCATTTTCGCCGCCATCATCTCTGATGACCGCGAACAGACCGCCGCCGACAAAGCCGACAACATGCTCCCCGCGCTGGGTTCCGCTATTCCGCAGGAGTACGCGAACCAGCTGTTCCCGGTGGTTTCACTGTCCGGCTATGAAGGGGAGCTCGAGGTCCGTGACTTCCTCCGCCGAGCGCAGCGCGACCTCGCCGGGGCCCGCTCCAACGGTCCCGTCGTGACACCCGCGACCGTGCGAGGCATGCGTCCTCAGCACGGCGAGCCGGCGGTCGCCTGAATCAACGCAATTTCCCGCCACCTCCTGGTAGGAACTGAAGCCCGCTGATCTGGCCATCAGCGGGCTTTCTCATGCCCTTCACCAGTAGAATCCCGGGCTTGGAGGGATCCTGTGACCAACGACCCCGTAGAAACGATCCGAGCGTTCTGTGCCGATTGGGCCTCGCTAGATTCCGAGCGGATGATGTCCTACTTCGCCGAGAACCCGACGTATCACAACATGCCAGGTCCGCCGGCCATCGGCAGCGACGCTGTGCGCGCGACCATCCAGCGGTTTCTCTCAGGCTGGCAGAAGACCGAATGGGAAGTGCTGAACATCGCGGCCAATGGCAACGTCGTTTTCGCCGAGCGCGTGGACCGTACCGATTCGAACGGCAAGCACGTCGATCTCCCCTGCGTGGGTGTCTTTGAGATGGTGGATGGGAAGATTAAGACCTGGCGGGACTACTTCGACCTGGCCACTTACACCCGAGGCATGGCCTGAGCAGTAAGGAAGCGGATTGGAGCGGGCGAAGGGAATCGAACCCTCGTCTCAACCTTGGGAAGGTCGCGTTCTGCCATTGAACCACACCCGCCCGGGTGCAAGGCGTTCATCGTATCATCTCGCCACATTGCTATCGAGGTTTGTCCACCGTGCCTATCCCGCAAGAACTCGCTCTGACCTCCGAACAGCTCGATGAGTTGATGCTCAGCTCCTGGAACATGCGCGTGGCGAGCATAGGACCCGGCACTCGCATCAACCTGACGCCGCTCTGGTTCGGCTGGGCCGGCGGAAAGATCTACTTCTACTGCCGCGGGCAGAAAGTAGTGAACCTGCGTCGCAATCCCGTATGCACGGTCCTCGTCGACCGCAATGAACGCTTCCCTGAACTCCAGGGCGCCATGTTCCAGGGCAAGGCCACCGTCCTTGAGGACCCCGACGCGGAGGCCGCGGAACCGGATATGGAAGAAGTGCGCTGGCAGATGGGGAAGAAGTATGCCGGCGGTCACGGCGAATCCGCCGAACCCCGCAAGAACGAGTCCACCGCCCGTGGGCGCCACTGGCGCTGGGTAGTATTCCAGCCCACCAAGACCGTCACCTGGGACAACAAGAAGATCAAGCCTCGGCAGTAGCGTCGCGCCGAGCGAATCCCAGGCCGTTCCTCCATCTCCCGTTCGGCGAGGCGGCAGTCCGCTCGGTTTCACGGCAATGCCGAATCGCTCAAATCAGGCCCAGCTAACGCGGGCTGTTCGAAAACCTCGGCCAGGAGACGACTGTGGAATCATCCGAACTCGTCCTGCGCGTCCAGGCGATTTTGGACCGCTCCGCCAGGACAGCCTCGCCGGAAGTAGGACGCGTGTTCGGTCGCGACGATTGGCGCCTGACCGCGGAGGAGTTCCTCGAAATGTGGCGGGGCCAGCGCTGGTGCACCATCTCCACCGTCGGGCCGAAGGGGCAGCCCCACATCGCGGTTATCCATTCAGACTTCCAGGACGATGGCCGGCTGACCATGCGCATGTTCACCGGTTCGGTACGAGCGCAGGACTTGAAGACGAACGACCGCGTGGCTCTCTCCAAGAACGCGGATGGGGCAGTGGCGATGATCTATGGCCGCGCGAGGGTTGTGCCCGGCACTGAATCAGTCAGGCGCGATGCGGAAACGGTAGAAGTCGAGATCGCCGTCCGGCGCATCTATGCCATGCGACCGCGGGGCAGCTGAAGCGCCCACGTCCGCCCCGCCGGGGGATGCATGATCCCCTTGACACCTTCCTATACTGAGATAAGACGTATTACGGAGGTGCCGGATGTTCGGGTTCGTTAGCAGTGTCCTCGCGGAGAAAGGGAGGCAGGTGTACACCGTCGCCCGCGGCGCGAGCGTGGCTGAAGCCGTTCGCGAGATGAATGAGAAGGGCATCGGCGCCCTCGTCGTCCTTGATGGTGACCGCCCGATTGGCATGTTTACGGAGCGGGATGTGCTCCGCCGAGTGGTCGACGCGGATAAGGACCCCGCCGTCACCCGCGTGAGCAGCGTCATGTCCCGGAATGTCACGACCATCACGTCCACGACGCACGTGGCTGACGCGATGGCGTTGATGACCAGCCGCCGGTTCCGCCATCTTCCCGTGATCGATGATGGCGTCCTCCTGGGCATGGTTTCGATCGGCGACCTGATGCGCTGGGTGACGCTGCACCAGGAAGACCAGATCCGGCACATGACCGAGTACATCACCGGCCAGGGGCCTTCGGCCTGACCATGTAAGGATCTGCGGTTCCGGCGGTCTTACCAGCAACAAGCCGCTGGAGCCCCTGAATGAACTACCGCCGATTATTCCTTCCTGCCCTGGTGATGGGCGGAGCGTTGCTGATTGCAGCATGCGGCACTGCCCAGGCTGAACCCGCGTCGTCCACGGAGGCCGGCCCCGCGCTCGAAACCGTGGTGCCCGAAACCGTCCCGGCGAACGTCGCTCCCGAGGTCACGTCCGCGCCAACGGACCAACCCGACGAGGCGCCGGAGCAGCCCGAGGCCGTCGCCCCCGCCCCGAAGGTGCTCTGGTTCCGCAGCAGCCACGCAGGCCCCGGAGTGGTGACGCTGCGGTTCGAGACCGACACGCCGACCACCGCCACGG
>CAZKZR010000478.1:0-2959 GCA_964557245.1 uncultured Anaerolineaceae bacterium
GTGGTAGCTACATCGTGGCCACTTTGTCATAACAGTCAACGGCCGTTTAGCAGGGCCGTGCGCTATTCTCTGCGGCATGGTTGAGCAGATTCGGATACAACTGCTACGTCCCGGGGCGAAGCTGCCCTTCCGGGCGACGGAGTTTGCATCCGGGTACGACATCTACGCGTGTCTCGAGGATGGGCCGGTGGACGTAGGGCAACACCCGGTGGTCATTCCGACGGGACTCGCGATGGAAGTGCCGCGGGGGCTCGATGCCCAGTTCCGGCCGCGAAGCGGCCTGGCGCGGCAGGGGATTCTCTCGACCTTCGGGACGCTCGACGCGGATTACCGGGGCGAAGTGATGATCACGCTTTATGCGGTAGCTCCAGACATCCAGCACACGGTGCAGCACGGCGACCGCATCGCGCAGCTCGTGGTGACGCGACTGGCCGACGTGGAGTTCGAAACGGCGCTCGTACTTTCGGAGACCGTTCGGGGTTCGGGTGGCCATGGGAGCACCGGCCGGTAAGGCGGAGTGGAACGTAAACCCGGATCCGTTATCGTGTGAAAGTTACGCCCAAAGAGGTTCTACAGGTATGGCTTACGAACTCGACGCGCTGACGGTCACCGAGCAGCGCACCGATGTCCCTGATTTTGGCAGCGGCGATACGGTCCGCGTCCACGCAAAAGTTGTCGAAGGCGACAAAGAGCGCATCCAGGTGTTTGAAGGCGTCGTCATCCGCAAGCGGATGAAGGGGCTGGTTTCGAACTTCACTGTCCGTAAGATCGCGAGCGGTGTCGGTGTGGAGCGGACGTTCCCCATCAACAGCCCTCGGGTCGACAAGGTGGAAGTGATGCGGCGCGGCAAGGTCCGGCGCAAGAACCTCTACTATCTCCGAGGGCTCACGGGCAAAGCTGCCCGCATCAAGGAGAAGCGCTTCTAAGCCTTCCCGCTCTTGTTTCGCATAACAAAATGCCCCCGCCGTCCGGCGGGGGCATTTTCGTGTTGCTTGTGCTGGCTGCTAGTGGCCGAACCCGCCCGGCGCCGGCTCGGGGGCCGCCCCGGCGGGAGCGCCGCCTGGTTGGGCTGCGGGAGGTCCGCCGGCGACGGTCTTGCGCAGCGGCAGTTCCTTCATCGCGACCGCGAAGAGGGCGCAGAGGATGGCAGCGCCGACGGCGCCGTAATAGATGTGGCGGACACCGAGGACGACGCTTTCGCCCTGGGCGTCTTCAGCCCGGTCAAGGATGGCCTGGCCATCCGGGAGTGCGAGCACGTGCTGCTTAATCTGCGCGTACTCGCGGCCGTTGAGCTTCACGGTCGGGTCGTTCAGCTGTTCGCAGACGGTTGTGCCAACCGCGGCGCAGTCTTCAGCGCTGAACCGCTCCGCGAACTGATCGTGGTAGGTGTTGGCCAGGATTGAACCGAAGATGGCGATACCCAGCACGCTGCCGATCTGGCGGAAGAACTGGCTGGATGAGCTGGCCACACCGATGTACTGATGGCTGACCGCGTTTTGAACGACGAGCGACATTGTTGGCAGGACGAGTCCGAAGCCTAGCCCGAGGACGACCATGATGACGCTGATTTGCCAGAGTTTGGTGTCCAGGCTGAGCTGTGTGAGCATCCCGAGTGAGACCGCAATGAGGACTGTGCCGAAGACGGTTTGCCACTTGTAGCGCCCGTAATGGGCGATTAGACGGCCGCCGATGACGCTGGTTGTGAGGACGCCGATGCTCTGGGGAGTCGAGATGACGCCAGATGTGGTGGCTGAGGCGTTGAGGGCGGTCTGGACGTAGATGCCCAAGAACTGGAACGCGCCGAAGACACCCATGCCGAAGGTGAACACAATCAGGTTTGACACGAGGAAAACGCGGTTCTTGAACAGGTGCAACGGCAGAATGGGTTCGGGGTGCCGGCGTTCCTGGAAGATGAATGCGGCGATCAGGAGAGCGGACCCGCCCAGGAGTCCGATGATCTCCACCGACCCCCAGGGGTACTTGTCCCCTGCCCAGACGAGCGCAAGGAGGGCGGCGACCGAAGCACCGGAGAGGAGCGTCGCGCCAACGAAGTCCAGCTTGGGCTGGAGATGACGCGTCTTGGATGGAAGGTTGAACCAAATCGCCGGCATCGCGATCAGGCTGATGGGGATGTTGATGTAGAAGACCCAGCGCCAGCTCAGGTGGTCGGTCAGGGTGCCGCCGACGGTGGGGCCGGCAAGGCTGGCGAGGCTGAACATGCCGGTGAAGAGACCGATGTACTTACCACGTTCCGCAGGCGCAAAGATGTCGCCCATGGTGGCGAAGACCGAGGCGAAAATCATTCCGCCGCCGATGCCCTGTATGGCGCGGACCCAGATCAGCATGGGCATGCTGGTCGCGGCGCCGCAGGCCGCCGAAGAGACCATGAAGAGCGCGACGCCGCCAATGGTGAACAGCTTGCGGCCGTAGATATCGCCGAGTTTGCCGACGAGCGGGATGACGACTGTTGAACTCAGCATGTAGCTGGTGAAAAGCCAGGAAAGGAGGGGAAAGCCTCCAAGATCCGAGAGGATTTTCGGTGTTGCCGTGGAAACGACCGTCTGGTCCAGCGCTCCCACGAAAAGCGAGAGCATGAGGCTGCCGAGTAGCAGCCACTTCTGGCGGTTGTCGAGCGTTTCGCTCAGCGGCGTGTCAGGTCCGGCAGGCTGCATTCTTGCCCCTTTTTACCCTGACGCGAGCGTCAAAGGCGATCGGTAGAGCGTACATAGTTCGTCTGAAGCGAACAATCGGTATGCGGTCTCGTTTCGGCGCAACTGCACGAAGAGGCAAGCATGCGCGCCAAGCGCCCTAAGGCCGCCCGGTTCCGCGTTTGCCACGCCATCGGGCGCGAGACCTCAGAACTCGAGGATTGCGCGGCCGGCTATTTGTCCAGATTCGAGGGCATGGACGGCTTCGTTGATCTCATCGATCTTGAAGCGGCGGGTGACGAGTGCGTCCA
>CAZKZR010000479.1:0-2955 GCA_964557245.1 uncultured Anaerolineaceae bacterium
GCAGGTGGACGTACGTGGCGCGCTGCCCTTCGCCATCACCGTGATGCAGTACCCGGAAACCTGGGAGGCGCGTTATCAGCGCTCACTCCAGGCGGGCCGTTTTGGGCACAGCTTCCCGCTGAAGCGGCTGGACCACCTGGCGGCGATTACGCCGAACCTCGAAGCGGCACGGGAGTTCTGGACAGAGGCGCTGGGGGTGCCGGTGTTCGGTGAGATTCGGACGCCGCAGATGATCATCCTGCAGATGAAGGTGGGCGACGCGATCTTCGAGCTGCTCGGACCGGCAGGGCCAGAAAGTCCGATGGCCGGGCGGCCCGCATCGCTGGCGAGCATGGCGGCGTGGGAGGTTGACGGCCCATTAGAAGAGGCCGTGGCGCTTGCGCGGGAGCGCGGTTTCACGTGCTCCGACCCGGAGACCGGCGTCATCCCCGGGACGCGCAGAGCGAGCATCCCGGCGGGAGAACTGGGCGGGGTGGGGATGCAATTACTCGAATACGTGTAACGGGGGAGCGGAATACCGAGTCGCTACCTTCCGGCCACGGTTCTGCTCCCTTAGGTGGATTCCCCTAAGGCCGAGAACCAAGGAGAGATCCCGCCACATCGGACCGACCGAGGCCCGTGGCGGAGGAGGGGTACGGGAAGGTGGACACTCGTCCGATCAGTGCGGTGCTCGCGATCGCCTCGTACCAGCTTCCGGTGGCACGAGAGTACGCGATGCCCGGGGAGTCCGTCCCATATCAGCCAGCCGTACCCCAGGACACGGTGCAGATCAGCGCCGAAGCTCGCAAGAAGGCGGCAGAAGCGACGGAGGCCATCCGGCTCTGGGGCGAGGTGCGCTACGACCCGCCGCATACCGACGACCCGGACCTCCCGTGGGAAGCGGCCCACCAGGAATGGATCGACCTGATGACTCGTGTTTTCGGCGAGGAGAAGCAGACCAAAGACTAGCCTCCCCGGACTCGCACCGCGCGAGCCCGATTGGAACCCCCGCCAGCTGGCGGGGGTTTCGCGCTTTCAGGTCCCGGTGGGTCGCTCGTCCGGCGGGTCTCGATGCACGAGGACCGAGCCATCGCGGCGGATTGTCAGGTCAGCGGGGGTGGCGCCGACGTATTCGGCGACGGCTTCCATGGCTTCCCGGAAGGTTGCGAAAATGATCCCGCGCTGATTCGCCGACCGGACTTCCCAGCCGGTCTCGGTCCTGTCCATATGCAGGTTCAGCGCCTGGAACACGGCACTCCTCCACCACCCACCGACCCGGACGGGGCTCCGGAGCGGCGAATCTCTCCCAGTCGGAATCCTAGCGGCCCCGAGGCAGCGCTACCACCGGTGCGAGGGCAATGATTCCGGCCCGAACGACCGTTATGTAGCCAAATTGAGCGAACTGTCTAACACAAGTCCGGCGTTGGGCCGGATCGGGCCAGAGAGGGCCGGTTCAGCCGGCGCCGAAGAAGGAAAACAGCTCGGGGTACTTCTTAAGGCTGGCGCCGCCATCGATATAGAGCGTCTGGCCGGTCATCAGCGTCGATTCGTCCGAGGCGAGGTACACGAGGAGGCGGGCGATATCGTCGGGTTCGCCGGCGCGGCCGATGGGGGCTTCGTGGACGAACGCATCTTCGAGGCCGGGGATTGCGAGCATGCCGGCGGTGGCGGGGGTGTGGATGAGCCCTGGGCCTACGGCGTTGACGCGGATCCTGTGGCGCCCGAGTTCGAGCGCGGAGACCTTGGTGAGCATGGCGACGCCGGCCTTGGCCGAGCAGTAGGCGGCGAAACCCTCGGTCGCCTGGATGGCGTTCAGGCTGGCGATATTGATGATGCTGCCGCCGGCGCCCTGGGCGATGAGTTGCTTCGCTTCGTGCTTGATGCTCAGGAAGGTGCCGGTGAGCGAGATCCCGAGGACCCGGTCCCAATCTTCGAGCGAGTAGTCCTGGATGGGTGAGAAACCGCCGACACCGGCGTTGTTGACGGCGATATCGAGCCGTCCGAAGCGGCGCACCGCCTGGGCCACCATCCGCTCGACCGCGGCTTCGTCGCGGACGTCGACAGAGGCGCCATCGACGTAGTTATGGCCGAGTTGGCCGATCAGCGCGCCGACGGCATCGCTGTTGGGGTCAGCGATGATGACGCGCGCTCCTTCGGTGACGAAGCGTTCGACGGCGCCCTTGCCGATTCCCGAAGCGCCGCCAGTGACGATTGCTACCTTGCCATCAAGTCTTCCCATGGCTCACATCCCTTTCTTGAGCCGGACATGCGCCGGACGCGTGCGGTCAACGTCGAGCACGCCGGCAGTCTCAAGCACCACCGCCATCCAACCGGCGGTAACGCGGTTTACAAACTGCTTGAAATACTCGTCGAAGGTGCCCACTTTGGCGGACACCAGGTACTTCCCACCAATCTCAACCCACCCACGATGGCGGAGAAACGCTGGCACTCCCTCGAGTGCGGGCCAGAAAAACCTTGTCCTCGCTTTCGTTTCGCCAAGCAAAAGGAGGATCCCGTCGGGGCCGATCTCGGCAATGGAGAAGCGTCCAGCGCCGCTTGGCGTCCGGAGTTCCTGGCCGGGCTTGAGAGAAGCCCGCACAAGGGCCTCGACCGGACCCATTTACAAGTGCTTTCGGTAGAAGGCGAGCGTCTTCTCCCATGCGTCCCTGGCGGCTGCGGGGTTGTACTCGGGCTCAGGGTGCTCGTCGTTGAAGAAGGCGTGGTGGGTGCCCGGGTAGGAGATGAACTCGTGCTCGCGGCCGCGCGCCGTCAATTCCTTCTCATAGGTGGGCACATTGGGGTTCACGAAGTCATCGTGTTCGGCCCAGATCCCGAGCACCGGAGCCGTGAGGCCGTCCCAGTTGTACTTCACCATCGGGTGGCCGCCGTAGAAGTCCACGCAGGCGCCGACATCGCCGTTGCTGTTGCAGGCGGCGAAGAGCGATAGCGCGCCACCCATGCAGAAGCCGACGGTCC
>CAZKZR010000480.1:0-2949 GCA_964557245.1 uncultured Anaerolineaceae bacterium
CAACGCAGCAACGACGATCACCGCCGCCGCTATCCCGGCCGCCTTTAGGCTCAACAGCGCGAGCAACGGCCCGAACGCGCGCCGCACGCGCGCCCCCAGGGTGCGTTCGTCCTGCCACGCTTCCACCGCTTCCTCGCGAGAAGTCACTTCCAGGCGCATCAGGATCTCGCTCACGTGGGTTTTCACGCTCTCAAATCCAATGCCGAGCTCCTCGGCGATTCGCGCGTTCGTATATCCGCGCGCGACCAGGCGGAGTACCTCCTTCTGGCGGGCGCTGAGCGCTTCTCGGGGCCGGACGCGGTAATGGGTCGGTCGTGTCACAGTGTTCATGCGACGGAATCTAGTCACCCGTCGCGGCGAAATTTATCCCCCGATGGCTATCAATACAATCCGTCGTGCACTGCCGCGCCCGAGCAACCCGCCTCGCTTTGCGTAGAATCACCGCCCATGAGTGAACCAGTCCTCGCGGGCGTCCGCGTCCTCGAACTCGGTGGCAGCCTCCCCGTCGCATTCGCGGCTCGTTGGCTCGCCGGGTTCGGCGCCGATGTCGTCCGCATTGACCCCGATACCGAAACATTGACCCCGGACGAGCAGGTCTACCTGCTCGCCGGCAAGCGCCGCATCAGCGCCTCCTTCGCCGTCGAATCCCTCGCAATGGCCGCCGATATCGTCATCGAAGGCGACCAACTCGGCTCGATGATTCGCCGCGTGAATCCCGCCCAGCTGCGCAAGCAAAAGCCGTCCATCGTCGTCGTGTCCATTACGCCCTATGGACAGGACGGCCCATACGCCACCTACCAGGCGACCAGCGCGACCTCCTTTGCCATGGGCGGCATTATGTCGCTCACCGGCATGCCCCAGCGCGAACCTCTCGTCACTGGCGGCAGCCAGGCCCACTACCTCGGCGGCATCAACGGCTTCGGCGCCGCCGTCACCGCCTACCTCGGTTCGCTTATCCACGGCGAAGGCGACTGGGTGGACATCTCCATCCAGGAGTGCCAGGCCGGAATGCTCGAACTCTACGGCCCCGGTGGCGCCATCACCGGCGTCCCCAGCGTTCGCGCAGGCAATCATGTCCGCGCCTCCTGGGGCATCTACCCCTGCGCCGATGGTTTCGCAGGCGTCTGCGCCCTCGAACGCCAGATTCCCGCCTTCTTCAAAGTCGTGAACGACCCCGAACTCGACGAGCCCCGCTTCCGCGACCCCCTCGAACGCCCGAACCATGACGACGAACTCCAGGCCAAGTTCTACGGCTGGTTCGGCGAGCACACCAAGCAGGAGATCCTCGACCTCGGCGCGCAGTACAAGGTCCCCTTCGGCGCCGTCATGACCCCCGGCGATCTCCTCGGTAATGCCAGTCTCGCCGAACGCCACTTCTTCGACGCCGTGAACACTCCCGACGGGGTCGCCATGGTGCCGGGCCGGCCGTTCCTCGGTCTTCCGTGGACGCCCGGCGAACTCCACACCGCCGGCGCCGACACGCAACAGGTCATGGGCGAATGGCTGGAGCACCTCTCATGAAGAAGCTGCCCCTCGAAGGTATCCGCGTCGCAGACCTCACCATGATGTGGGCCGGCCCCTTCGCCACCCGCATCCTCGGGGAGATGGGCGCCGAAGTGATCAAGATCGAGTCCCCCCGCGCCTGGGACAACATCCGTACGCTCATCCCCCAGCCCGGCATCGAAGACCCGTGGAACTCGTCCTTCTACTTCAACGATTACAACCGCGACAAGAAATCGCTCACCCTCGACCTCGCGCAGGGCGCGGGCAAATCTACCTTCCTCAAACTCGTCGCCAAGTGCGACGTCGTCATCGAAAACTACCGCGCCGACGTCCTCGACAACCTCGGCCTGGGCTATGACGTCCTGAAGTCGGCAAAACCGGACATCATCCTCGTCAGCATGGCGGGATACGGGAAGACCGGCCCCGAACGCGACCAGGTCGGCTTCGGGCCAATCATCGAGCAGATGAGCGGCCTCGCGTCCCTCACTGGCTACGGCGACGACGGCGTTCCGATGAAGACCGGCCTCTCCTACGGCGACCCCGTCGCCGGTATGGCCGCCGCCTCCGCCGTCGCTCTCGCCCTCATCCAGCGGCGAAAAACCGGCCAAGGCGCATTCATTGACCTCGGCCAGCGCGAAGTGCTCTCCACCTTCATCGGTGAAGCCTTCGTTGCCGCCTCCCTCCGCGGCGAACAAACGGCCCAACGCGGCAACCGCGACCCGCGCTATTTCGCCCAGGGTGTCTATGCCTGCGCTGGCGAACAACAGTGGCTGGCGATCACCATGCGCACACTCGGCGAATGGCGCAGCGTCGCGAAGGCGCTCAACCTGCCAGAGGAACTGACCGACATTGCCAAAGACGCCCGCATGGACGAGATCGACCGTCGAATCGCCGCCGCCCTCAGCGCGATGGACCCGCAGGATGCGATGGAACGAATCGCCAAAGCCGGAGTTCCGGCCGGGCGCGTTCTTAATACCGTCGACATCCACAACGACCCGCATCTCGAAGCCCGCGGCTATTGGGTCGAACTACCCCACCCCAAGATGGCCACATGGAAACAACCGCGCAGCGCCTGGCAATTCAAAGAGGCCGTCCCGACGCCGAAGCGCCACGCACCCCTCTTCGGCGAACACAACCGCGAGATTCTCTCCGGCGTCGTCGGCTTGAGCGACGCCGAGATTGCGGAGCTGGAGAAGGCGGAAGTTATTGCCGACGCGCCGGTGAACCCGGGCGTGGGGTAGGCTGCGGCATCCGCCACACCGGACTTCCCGGCGTGCTATCTTCCGCCGCACTTCCAACGAGGGTATCGCGGTGAGTCAGCAACACGATCGGCTGCTGGCGGGTCTACGGATCATCGACGCCGGCCAGGTGCTTGCCGGGCCGTTCGTGAGTTCGCTGCTCGCGGACGTGGGCGCAGACGTCATCCGCGTCGAGCAACCATCGCTC
>CAZKZR010000481.1:0-2947 GCA_964557245.1 uncultured Anaerolineaceae bacterium
GGCGTTAGCGTTCGGACGTTTGTTGATGCTGGAGGTTAGGGCCAGCCGAGATAAGCCCGCAGAGGACGGCCGCGCAGAGCGGGATGACAACGACCATGGAGAGGCCGACCGCATCGACGAGGGAGAACGCCCAAAGGATGAGCGCCGTGAGCACAGCGAGGATGAGAGCGCCCAGCCGAGCCCACGGGAGCACGAAAAAACCCGCGGAAGCGACAACCGTGGCGAGGCTGAACAGCAGCAGCAGGGCGCCGCTACCCGCCAACGAGTGGCCGGAGGTACTGGAGACGGCGCTGAGGACACCGCCGAAAAGGAGCATGAGCAGGGAGATGACGAGCGCGAGGGAACCGGCGATGGCGCCGATTACCCCCGCTGCGAACCTGAATCCAACTGCCCGGGCCATAGCGGAACGCTCGCGCCCGAGCGACGTACAGGCAATCTACTGGGCAAAATCGATGACGAGCCGGGGCGGATTGGCGAGCGTGGAGACCTTGAACGGCTTTTCGGCGTTGAGCGCCACCGCGTACTGGACGACCCCTTCGAAATCGCAGATGCCAAAGGCCCGGTTCAGCGTGGAGAGCGCTGAGCGGAGGTCGCGGACGGCCGTGGGAGCGCCGGAGTCCTCGTGGGCGGTGGCGGGCCGAAGATCGACGATGACGAGTGCCGCAGGGGCGGAGCCATCACCAACAAAGACGGTCAGGTCCTGGCCGCTGCCGCAGGCGACGGCTTTCGTATCGTATTTCACGCTATAGCCGGGGACCTGGTTGCCATCGAACTCGAAAACGAGCCGGTCGAAGCCTTCCTGAGCTGCGGAGCGGATAGCCCGCAGGCGCGCCTGCTGGAGACCAGCGGGGGCGGTGGCCGTAACGGGCGCCGTCCCACCGGTGAACGGCCCGGCCGTGGCGGAGGCTTCGGGGGTGGCGGTGCCTTCGGAGGTTGGGGTGGCCACAACGGTGCCGGACGAAGTTGTCTCTGAGCCCGAGGGTGTGGGCGTCGAGTCGTCGTCGTCGCCGTTGCAGGCGGCGAAAAGGAAGGCAGGGAGGAGTGCGGCGAGGGCCACAAGGCTTCGGGCTGTCATCTGTTCAGGATGACGCATAACGGTTTAGAGCGGTGAAAGAGCGCGGGGACTAGCCGCGGGGCAGGCCGAGGCCGCGTTGGGCGATGATGTTCTTCTGGATTTCGCTGGTGCCGCCGCCAATCGGGCCGGAAACAGCCAGGAGGTAGGCGGTGAGGACGCGTCCGTAGAGTTGAGCCCACTTGCTGCCAGGCTGGAGCTGGCCGTAGGCGCCCATGAGGTTCACGCCGGTGTTGCCAACCTTGATGCCGAGCATGGCCATCCAAACTTTGCCGATCGAGGCTTCGTAGTTGGGGATATCGCCCTTGGCCTGGAGCCAGGCGGTGCGATAGGCGACGAGGCGTCCGACTTCGACTTCGACGGCGAGGTCAGCGAGCTTGTTGCGGACGGAATCCTTATCCCACGGGCGCCCGCCAGGGTGCATTTCCTTCGCCCAACGGATGAGGTCATGGATCGTGCGGCGGGAGCCGGAGATGGCGGCGATGTTAGAGCGTTCGAAGTCCAGCGTCGTGGTGGCGACGTACCAGCCGTTGTCCTGGCCACCCATCAGATCCTTGGCAGGGACACGGACGTCTTCGAAGAAGACCTGGTTGAAGTCGTGGCGGTAGGCGATGTTCGGGATGCCCTGGACGGTGATGCCGGGCGTCTTCATATCGACGACGAAGGCGGAGATGCCCTTGTGCTTCGGGACATCAGGATTCGTACGGGCGAGGAGGATCATGCGGTCCGCGACATGACCGTTGGACGTCCAGATCTTTTGGCCGTTGATGACGAAGTCGTCACCGTCGCGGACGGCCTTGGTTTCCATGCTTGCGAGGTCAGAGCCCGAGCCGGGTTCGCTGAAGCCCTGGCAGTACCAGGTTTCGCCGGCGGCCATGCCGGGGAGGTAGCGCTCTTTCTGTTCCTCGCTGCCGTGGACGAGCATGGTTGGGCCGGTGATGCCAATGGTGAACAGGCGGCCGCCCGAGGGGGCGCGGTGGTAGGCGAGTTCCTCGTTGAGGATCATCTGTTCAATCTGGGTTTTGCCGCCGCCGCCGTACTTTTCCGGCCAGGCGGGCGCGAACCAGCGCTTCGCACCGAGCTTCTTCGTGAACTGACGGGCGAAGGCCATCTGCTCTTCGTTATCGAAAAAGTCGTCGTCGCCTTCGAAACCGGGAGGAATTTCCGCCTTCAGGAAAGCGCGCAGCTCTATGCGCCACTGTTCGGTTTCAGGTGGGAAAGTGAATTCCATGGGCCCGGCCTCCTCGTTTGCGCATAGAGGATAACGGATGGCAGCTAGGGGGCTGGGTTGAGAGAGAAATGCAATGCAGCGTACGCAGCGCTTTACGTTATGAAGAGGATTTTACGTCCAGTTGATGTTTACCCGTGGTCCCGGTCATACCCTGCCGCGCGAGCGAAACGGGTTGGGGGACGAGGATGCGGGGGATTCTGGTGGCGTGCGCGGTGCTGGCGGCGGCGTGGATAGGCGCGGGCGAAGCGGTGGTTTCGAGGGCGGACGATGGGGCGAACAGCGAGGAGCTCGCGGCCGGGCTGGAGCTAGTGCCGGGTTTTGATATTTCCTGGCCCCAGTGCGGGAAGGAGTATCCGCCGGGACCAGTGGCGTTTGCCGTTATTGGGATAAACAACGGCAAGCCGTTTACGGCCAACCCGTGCTTCATGCACCAGTACCAGTGGGCGCAACGAATCGAAAAATCGCCGGCGGTGTACGTGAACACGGCGTTCCCGAAGCCCGGCGAATCGATGGCGGTTGTGGGGCCGTACGGGGCCTGCCTGGAGGAAGACGGCTGGTGCCGGGGTTACAACTACGGGTGGAACCTGGCCAAGGACGTGGTGATGCGGGCGGAGGCGATGCGGGTGACGCCGTCCCACTGGTGG
>CAZKZR010000482.1:0-2937 GCA_964557245.1 uncultured Anaerolineaceae bacterium
AGCGCAGGGTGACCTGGCCGCCGCCGTCCCGGTACTCAGAAATGTCGGTGGCCCGGCCGCGAGCGTTCGCGTCGAACGTCGAAGGGCCGCCGGAGAGGTCGGCGCCGGCGCAAAAGCCGCGGCCGCGCCCGGTCACGATGATCACCCGGACGCTGTCGTCGGCATCCGCCCGGTCGCACGCGTCAATCAGTTCGTTCTGCATCGTGGTCGTGAACGCGTTGAGCTGCTCGGGCCGGTCCAGGGTGATGGTCAGCACGCCTTCGGCGAGGTCGTAGGAAATGTGTTCGTAAGCCATGGCGGGATTGTGTTCGGGTTCCTCGTCACTGTCGAACCGCTCGCCCGGACCCCGACCAGTTCGAATTGCGGGCCAGCGAACGCCGAGGACCGGCCGCTCGCTAGCCTCAGACCGTGATGCCGTACAGCCGCGCAGCCTCCGCTTTCAGGTCGCCCTGGAAGTCCGGATGTGCGACGGAAATGAGTTCGCCGATGCGTTGCCGGATCGACTTCCCGCGCAGCCGTGCGATGCCCTGTTCGGTAACCACGAAATCCACGAACCCGCGGTGGACGGTTTGGACCGTCCCTGGCGGATGGCCGCCGACTATCCGCGTGTTACGCACGCCGTTCACCAGCGAACTCGATGGCAGCACGATCACCGAGCCGCCGGCGGCTGTCGATGCCCCCACGGCGAAGGCTGCCTGTCCGCCGGTTCCACTGAACAGGTTCGCCCCGAGCGTCTCCGAGGACACGTTCCCGGTCAGGTCCACGGCCATGGCGTTGTTCACGGCCACGAAATTCTCGATTTGCAGCAGCATTCGCAGGTCGTCGGTGTGGGTGAAGTCGTACAGCTCGAACGCCGGGTTGCCGTCGATCCGCTTTAGGTCTTCGGGCGGCACCTGGCCAACCGCGCTGGCCACGATCTTGCCCACGTGATGCGGCTTGTTTCGCCCGGTGATGATTCCCTTTTCCAGCAAGTCGGGAAGCCCGCCGGGAAGAAGTTCGGTGTGGACACCAAGGTCCTTTCGCTCGTCCAGGAACGCCGGCAGAGCGGCGGACACGTCACCGATACCGAATTGCAGGGTGCAGCCGTCGTACACAATCTCGTTTGCGACGAGGGTGCAAATGACCTGTGCCGCCACCTCGGTTTCTTCGCTTCGCGGCGGGATTGGGGCGACGGCGGGCGGCAGGTTGTATTCGATCAGTCGCGCGAATTTCGAAACGTGAATTCGGTTGTCCCCGCCGGTGCGGATGAAATCCGGGTGGACTTCGCCGATGAGCGTCGGCGTGATGTTCACCACCGTAGGGCTGAAGAAGACGCCGCCGCCAAACGAGCACCACCCATCCGCGTCGGGCGGCGAAATCGGGACGAGCGCGACGTCGAAACCGTCCAGTCCTGGCGGCATCTGGCCCTGGCGGAACTGCGAGACCGGGATATAGTCCATCCGGCCTTCGCGGACGGCGCCGCGGTCCAGCGGGCTGGCGTAGGCCGTGATGATGTGGAAGTTCGCCAGGTTTTCCGGCGTATCCCATTTGTACGGCGTGAGAAACGAGACAATGGTCACCCCGTTGAGCTCGGGACCTCGCGCGGCGAGTGCTCCGCAGAGCTGCGGCGGGACGGACGTCCAGCCGCCGGCCCAGACCGTCTGCCCGTCGCGCACCAGCGATACGGCTTCCTCCGGTGAGACCAGCCGGTCCCGAACCTGGTCTCGCCAATCCGACGCAGTCTGTGTCATGTCCCGTTTCCTCGCATACCGCCGAAGTGCGGGAAGGATAGCGGCTGCCGGCTCCGGAGTCAGGAGAGGATGGCGTGCGGTGGTGGTCCCGGTTTCCGCGCGAGCAAAAAGAACACGGAACCGCTCAGCGCGATGGCCGCGAGAATATCGAAGCCCACTTTGTAGCTTCCGGTGCGGTCGTACATCAACCCGGCGATCAACGGGCCGCTGATGGTGCCCAGGATGATGACGAGGTTGGACGCTCCCATGATCTTCCCGAACGCAGACCGCCCGAAGTAGTCGGCGCGGATCGCTGTCATCTGGGGTCCGCGCCAACCCCACGCGAGCCCGTGGATGACCACAAACACGAGGACCATCCACAGGTTCACCGCGTGCGAAAGCACCAGCAGGCCGACGCAATGCATCGCCATGCACGTCACCACCAGCATCCGCTTGTTGACGCGGTCGCCAAGCAGGCCGCCGGAGATGTTTCCGCACATGAACACGAACGTCAGAAGCGTGACAATCGCGGACGCCTGTCCGAGGGAGTACCCCTGGCTATCGCGCACGTGTGAGATCAGGTGGACGCTCATAGCCGAGACAACGAACAGGGCCGAAGCATGGCCAAGCGACACCCACCAGAAGGCCGAGGTGCGCACGGCTTCGCGCAGGGTGTAGTCGTTGTATCCGGACGGGAGGCCGGCGTGCGGGTGGTCATCCACCGAAATGTGTTTGCGTGGGACCCCGTCCGGCTCAAGTCCCAGGTCCTGCGGCCGCTTTCGGTAGATCTGCGCCAGGGGAAGACCAAGCACCCAGATGATGACCGCGGAGAACATCGCCGTGTGGCGCCAGCCGTAGGTCTCCATCGAATACGCGGTGAGCGGGACGAGCATCCCGCCAAGGCCGAAACCGGCCGACATCAGGCTGATCGCGGTCGCCCGCCGGCGTTCAAACCAGTTCACGGCTGCCGTCGTGGCGGTGAGGAACCCGCTCATGCTCGCCCCAATCGACATGACGATGAAGGCGCCATAGAAGGTTGGCAGCGTTTGCACCTGGCTGAAGAGCATGAACCCGGTGCCCAGGATGACCACTCCGACGCTCGCGACCTTGCGGGGGCCGAACCTGTCGATCATGAACCCGTGGAACGGGCCGAGCACACCGCTTTCGGCTTCGCGCAGGGCCGAGGCAGCCGAAAGCATCGTCTTGCTCCAGCCGAACTCCTCGCGCA
>CAZKZR010000483.1:0-2929 GCA_964557245.1 uncultured Anaerolineaceae bacterium
AGGTGATGGCGGCGAGCGGGCGTGAGGCGAGCGCGGAGGCGTGGATTGCGTTTGCGGAGAGCGAGCACCTGGATGTGGCGATCTACACCGGGACCGGCCGTGCATTCTGCGCCGGCGAGGATATGAAGGAATCGCTCAGCCGCGGGGCGCCCGGGTTGGACAGCAGCATCAAGCGGGACCCATTCACCAGCGGGACGCTGGACAAGCCCGTGATCTGCGCGATCAACGGGTATGCGATGGGAGGCGGGTTCCAGCTGGTTGAACGATGCGACCTGCGGGTTGCGGTGCGCGGCGCGGTGTTCGAAATGTCGGAGGCGAAGCGCTGGCTGTTGGGCGGGCATGCACATGGATTCATCGCGAACATGCCGCACCCGGTGGCGACGGAGATGGCGTTCGCTTTCCGCTTCGAAGCGGAACGGCTGCACCAACTGGGGTTCATCAATCGAATCACGGAGCCCGAGGGCCTGATGCCCGAGGCGTTCGGGATGGCGAAGCACCTGATGTCGCTGCCGCCGGCATCGCGGGCGAACACGTTGGCGATGATGCGCGCGATGCGGCCGGCGCCGGCGCCCGAGCTGGAGCGGCTGGCCGACCGGCTGCGCGACCACGGCGCGAAATCGGACCTGATGGAATCGCGGGCAGCGTTCGCGGAGAAGCGCGAGCCTGTGTTCAAGGGCTGGGACGCGCCGGAAGACCGCTACCGGCGACCGACGTTGCAGTCAGTCCGAGAGGCGGAAGGACCAATCGGCTAGACTGCCGGACACTTTCGCCGAGGAGACCCACGATGTCCCGCGTACTCATCGACCACTACCGGGCAGTGGTCGAAGCGGCGTACCGCTCCGACCCGTTTCACTCTTTTCGGGGGAACCTCTCGTCGGCGGCCGCGGAGGAGTGGGATATTCGTCCGGCAGAGTGGTCGGCCGAGGTGTTCGGCGAGCGTCCGGAGCTCTCGATCCGGGACCTCGCGCACCACGTGGGTGGCGCACTGGTGATGTACACGGACCGTGCGTTCGGCGACGCGACGCTGGAGTGGGGAGACATTCGAGGCCCGGCTTCCGGGGAGGTCGAAGCTGTGCTGGCGTGGCTGGACGAGGCGCATGCGGCCTTCGCTGCCGGGATCGCGGCGCTCGGGGATGACGCGGAGCTCGGTGAGATGCGCCAGACGCCATGGAGGACGCCGCTCGTCCGTGCGCAGTTGATCGGGCTGATGGTGAACCACATGGTCTACCACGCCGGCGAGGTGAACCGGCAGCGCGCATTGGTGCGCGGCAGCAGCGGGTGGGATCGGTAGAATCGGCCGCCGAGGGCATCGCCATGGCTGTTGAATCGCTGGTTATCCGATCCACCGAAGCGTACGAGGAGGGGCGCGCCTGGGGCGCGGCCGGCCCGTTTGAGGTTGTGCGCGGGACAGTGACGTTTGCCCTGGACCCGGCCAATCCGGCGAACCAGCGGATCACCGACATCCGGTTCGCTGAACGCGGCGCGGACGGGCTGGTGAGGGGCGAATCGGACTTCTGCGTGCTTCGCCCGAAGGACGCGGCGAAGCCGAACGGGGGCCTGTTCTTCAGCGTGGCGAATCGCGGGAACGTGACGCTGCCGTTCGGACTTGGGCCTGCGCCGGACCTGCTCTCGCTTCCGGCGGGGACGATCCCTTCGAGCGAGAGCCTGCTGCTGTATGGAGGCTGGACGGTGGCCTGGTGCGGCTGGCAGTTCGACCTGACGCGAGGGCCGCGCCAGCTGGCGATGACCGTTCCGCAGGCGCTGCAGGACGGGAAGCCGATCGAAGGGGACTTCCGCATCGACTTGCGGGCGACGGCGGACACGAAGTCGCTCCGGCTGCTCGATGGGACCGCGATCATGGCCGGCCGGACGCGCCCGGTGTACCCGCCCGCCGGACTGGAGCAGCCATCGGCGAGCCTCTCGGTCAGGGAGTCTCCAGACGGTGCGCGGACGGCTATCGCGCACGAGCGCTGGCGGTTCGCGCATGAAGTGGACGGCGCGGTGGTGGACGACGACGCGCACATCTGGTGCGCGGACGGGTTCAAGGCCGGGCAGATCTACGAGCTGGTCTACCGGACGGCGTACTGCCCCGTTGCGGGAATGGGCATGGCGGCGACACGGGACTTTGTGAGCTTTCTTCGCAACGGTCCGGCACCGGAATTGGGCGTGGCGCGCCTGGACCGGGCGCTGGGTATGGGGGTTTCGCAGACGGGCCGGTTCTTGCGCCAGTACCTGTACGACGGGTTCAACGTTGACGAAGGCGGGCGCCAGGTATTCGACGGACTGTTCATCCACATTGCCGGCGGTCGCACGGGCGAGTTCAACCACCGGTTCGCCCAGCCGAACGAAGCGCTAGCGGCGGGATTCGCGGATGTGCCTCCGCGCGCGTGGCGCGCACCCGGGGGCGGGTTGCTTGACCGGCAGGACTCGCTCGGTGGAACGCCGAAGATCTTCTGGGTGAACAGCGGATGGGAGTACTGGCGAAGCGATGCGTCACTGACGCACACGACACTCGACGGGTCGGCCGATATCGCTAACCCGGCGGACGTGCGTTCGTACCTGATGGCGGGGCTAGACCACCTCGGGGCGAACACGGCCATGGCTCGGCTCATGGGAATCGCCAACGAACCGACCGGCGTCGACCCCTCGCCGTTGCTGCGGGGGCTGTTCGCGGCGTTCGACGGCTGGGTCTCGCAGGGGGAGGAGCCGCCTGCGAGCCGTGTGCCGTCCGTGGCCGAAGGGACGGCAGCCAGGCCGGAATCCGTGCTCGCGGCAGCGGCATCGATCCCGGGCGCGCACCTGCCGGACGCGGAGGCCCTGCCGAAGGTGCGGGAGGTGCATCTCGGCGCGTCGGCCGGCAGCGGCATCGGGGCGTGGCCAGCGACGTATGGTGCGACCTACCAGACGCTCGTTTCCGCAGTGGACGGTG
>CAZKZR010000484.1:0-2915 GCA_964557245.1 uncultured Anaerolineaceae bacterium
GACCCGGATGGGCTCCCGCTTGCCGCGCGATTTCCGCTCCACGATCTCCGGCACAACGTTGGTCCGCAGAAAATCCCAGGCCTGCGGATCCCGGAAGAAGCTGGTTACGTTGATGAGCATGGTATCGAAGAGGCGCGAAAACTCTTCCGCGTTCGCCTGGAGATAGTCCAGGTAGCCGCCGAACGTGCTGGCGCCCACGGCCTGCATCCGCAGCCGAGTCCGTCGCATCAGACTGGTCCGTTTGTACGCGGTGAAGTCGAACCCTCGTGAAGCACTCAGGTAGCGGAGCAGCGCTTCGAATTCCGGATCTGTCGCAGTCGGTTGGGTCACTACGCCATCTCCTGGATTGACTCGAGAATTGCCGCGGGGATGTCCGAAAGCGGCAGCGCGTAGTTCGCCGAACCCTGGCGAATCACCGCGCCGGGCATGCCGGAGAACTTCGCCGATGCCTCGTCCTGGCAAATCACCGTCCCGCCCGCCGCGCGAACAGCTCGCGCTCCCTCCGCTCCATCGACTCCCATACCCGAAAGCACCACGGCGCAGACGTTCCGGCCATAGGCCTTCGCGGCTGAGGAAAACAGAATATCCGCTGACGGGCGCACGTAATGAACCTCGGGAAAATGACTCAACCGCGCGACTCCCGCGGATTCTAGTACAACGTGTGCCCCGGGTGGCGCTACATAGACCACGCCGCTTACAAGCCGGCTCCCGTCCCGGACCACCTCCACCGGCACCACCGCTTTCCGGCCGAATATCTCCGCCAGGTGGGATTCGTGATGGGGATCCAGGTGCAGAAGGACCACCACCGCGGCGGCCAACTCCAGGGGCATGCGCGAGAGCACCAACCCCATGGGTTCCAGTCCGCCCGCGGACGCGGCGATCACGACGACACTCCGCGCCAGGGGCCGTTCCTCGGCCGAGGACTGCGAACCCGGCGCTTCGGCCATCCGCTAACACTACAGATTCAGCGACAACCTTGCAGACTCATTACAGAGTTGGAAACCGGGGACGGATCGGCTCCGCCTCGTGGTCAGATCGAGAAGTGGAAGTGGCAGCCTCCCCACAGCGTCACATTGTGGCTATCGGGGCTTCCGCCGGAGGGGTGGAAGCGATTCTCAGGCTCTTTGACTTGCTGCCCGCGCTTCCGTCTACCGTCTTTCTCGTGGCGCTTCACTATCCCGCAGGAGCGCAGAGCGTTTTGCCCGAACTGTTGTCTCGGCGTTCGGGGATGCGGGCCTCGCATCCAGCCCCGGGCGAACAATTGCGTGAGGGGCACATCTTCGTAGCCCCGCCCGATCGCCACATCTTTATCGACGGCGCTTGCGTCCGCACCGACTCCGGCCCGAAGGAGAACCGGCAGCGGCCGTCGATCGATAGGTTGTTCCGTTCGGCCGCGGCGTACGACGGTCGAACAACCGGGGTGGTGCTTTCGGGCGCCCTGCGCGACGGCGCGCTCGGCCTCCGCGCCATCGTTGAGTCCGGCGGACAGGCCTTAATCCAGGACCCTTCGGAAGCCGCCTTCGGAGGCATGCCCCTTGCCGCGGCTGACGCAGCAGCAGGAGCCACAGTTATGCCGCTTGAAGAAATCGCCGCCGCGATTGCCGCGGACGACCCCGGAAACGGTTCCGATGCCCTGGAATCCCTTGCTCCAGCCGAACAGCCGCCGCCCCGCGAGGGAAAGCCGTCCGCGTTCATCTGCCCCGATTGCCACGGGACGCTGTTCGAACTCCCGGACGGCGGATACGCATGCCGGGTCGGCCATCGATTCTCCCCCGGCAATCTGCTCGACGCGCTGGATGACTCGGTCGAAGCGGCCCTGTGGGCGGCAGTCCGCGTGCTCCAGGAGCGGCATGACATGACCCACCGCATCGCTGAAAGCCTGCGCGGGCGCGGCTCGGAGACAGCGTCCGAGTACTTCGCTCAGCGCGCGCGGGAAGCCAAGGCCAACGCCGACGTGATCAGCCAGCTCATCTCGGAATCCAAGCACCCAACAGGTGCAGCGCAGCCGGCTCCGTCCGACCAGGACGATTAAGCGCCCTGCTCCGCAAAAACGCCCGCCTTACTGGCGGCCGTCGTTCCAGACGGCCTGGAACGCGTCGTGCGCGATGACGACGGCCAGGTCGGAGGGCATGGCCGAGAGAGCGTTGTCGCAGACGAGGGCGTGGTACGCGGCCCGCGCCGCCATTGAGGCATCGATCACCCTGCTCTGCAGGTCCCGCTGCGCCATCGCCCACGAAGCGTTCCGCATAGCGTCGTCCATGTTTGCGAACTCAGAATCCTGCATAAGACTCTCCAGGCCACGCGTGGCGAGATGGGACACTGCCAACGTACCCGGCACTGCTTTCAGTTACGCCAACGAGCACGAGTCCCCGTTGCATGGGCGTGTCATATCGCGCGCAAGGTCGCGCAAATCCAACTTCAGGCAGCATCCAGGAGCCGGGCAGCAAACCACAACCCCGTGTACAACACAAAACCCGCTCGACTGAGCGGGTTTTGCGTTGTTGAACCGCAGGTCGCCGTTTAGGCGGGCCGGCCGGACCAGGTCGGATCCTTCTGGTCGAAGTACGAGTCGGTTCCGAGAAGATGCGCCGTCACGAACGGCGCGACTTCCGCGGTCTTGTAGTAGTTGTGGACGAGCGTCGAGGTGACACCGATGAGGCTGTAGGGGATGCCTGCGCCGTAAGCCTTGAGGAGCTCGCGGTTGACTTCCTTGTTGCCTTCCTGCCGCTTCGCCAGGTCGAACTCCGTGACGAGGCTGCTGGTAAGCGAGTCCACCTTGTCGATCTTGACGCCGAACTGCTGGAACTGCGGCTGAGCGGAGTTGTAGCTCAGGTAGTTCAGAAGGGTCGGCTCAGGATCGGTGATGTCCGTGATCCAGCCGTACCAGATGTTGTTCGAGCCGTTGCCGTACTGCT
>CAZKZR010000485.1:0-2912 GCA_964557245.1 uncultured Anaerolineaceae bacterium
CGGAACAGACCGTCCATTCCGGCAGAGAGGTCGCCTGCGGCAGTTACGGAACTGAAGGACACGGCGCCCGCAGCTTCGAAGTTGCGGAGCTTGCGGCGCAACTCGTGGCGATCCTTCTTCGAGAGCTGTCCGACGTACGTCTCAAAGTCAGCCGGGAGATCGGCGCCCGGACAGACTGCCTCCGGGATGGATTCAAAGCTCCATCCACCTGCGCCGGCGGCGTGGGCCAGCGCGGGGAGCATCGCCGAGTCTGCGGGGACGCCCCAGAGTTCAAGCCCACTGGTCATGTCTTCCCGCAGCCATTCCAGGATCCCGGCTGCCACTGCGTCGTCCTCGCCGGGGAGAGCGAGCGGTCCCGCGTAGTCCCGGACGTTGTGGTCCCCAAGCTCGCGGGCCAGCCCCGGGCCGATGTCGAGGGCCGCGACACCCACGAGTTCTTCACCGCGGCGGACCGAGAGGAAGACGGGAGCAAGGTCTGGCCCGAAATTGCGGAGCCAGACGCGGTGCCATGCCGGATGGAGAAATGGCGTGGCGCCGGGAACCCGGGCCCAGAGGTCAGCCCACTCCGGTTCGAGGATGGCGAATTCTTCGGAGGTGATGAGCGGGAGATCGGCCACGGGACTCAGCGGTCCAAGGCGGCCCAGAGTTCGGCCTGGGTTACGGAGAATCCGGGCATTCCGGCTGTTTCGAGCGCGGCGTCGGCGGAGAGACGAACACCATCATGTTCCTCATCGAAGACTTCGACGTACCGCCCGTAGGGATCGATCAGCCAGCAGCACTCGACGCCGTTGGCTCGGAAGGCGCGGCACTTCCGACGAAGCTCAGCCATCGCCTGGTCGCTCGATCGTACTTCCACGACCACCGAGGGAGTGCTGTCGTCTCCCGACTCGCGACCGGGCTTCCAATACGCCGTGTCGGGAAGCCTGAAGCCGGACCCATCGGCGAATCGCATTCGCCGCTCGGGTCCTCCGTCGCCTCCGGAGCGCAGGATGTAACCGTAGAAGAGGTAGTCGAGGAAGAGAACGAGGCGTCCGTGGAACTTGTCGGGCATAGGTTTCTGCAGCACCACTCCATCGACGTATTCCAGGTAGGGCTTTTCTTCGGGCAGCGCCAAGTACTCGGCCTCGCCCATGCGGCGGCCGTGGTACTTCGAAACCGGAATCTCGTCGTGCTTCGCCTTCGGACGGCGGATAGCCATGGAGCCAGTATAGGGCGCCAGTCGTCCCGGCCTCACCGACTTCCCCAATAACTCCAGACCCGCTCTTGCTCCTCTTTTACAAGCCTCTTGCGCTCGCTCGGGAGTGCGGGACGTTCGAGCATGGGAAGCTCCCAGTAGCCGGGGCCAGGATCGCCATCCTCGCTGTGTACAACGATGGACGATAGGAGGGGCCTCCCCTGCGCGTGCTCGTTTACGCTAACGGCTTCCAAAATCCCGCCTATGTATCCGCGGCCAGGCCCGCCCATGCGGACCATCAGATCCTCGTACGTGATGAGGCCATGGTATTTCGCGGCGTTCTGGAGGATCGGTAGACACGCGCTCAGATACGCCTCGTGCTTCTCCCGGCTAAGTTGCTTCATGAGCCCCCTCCTGCGGTACTGGATAAGACCCTAACGCCCTTACGCTTCCTTCAGGAACTTGATCAGCGCCGCGTTTACCTCGGCAGGGCGTTCTTGCTGAACCCAGTGGCCCGCACCAGGGACAATCACCACGTCCTTCAGGTTCGGGACGTTTTGCCGGATGGTGTCCTCGGGCGCGAAGGTGCGCACGACGTCCATTTCGCCGGTGATGAACAATGCCGGCACGGTGACCTTCGCGTTGCGCCAGGCGCCCATCAGTTCCCAGTTGCGGTCGATGTTGCGGTACCAGTTCAGGCCCCCGCGGAAGCCGCTGGCCTTGAATTCGCCGACGAAGTAATCGACATCGGCTTGCGTGAGCCAGGATGGCAGCGTTTCCGGGTCCACCATTCCGTCCATGAACTTGGTGGTGGCGGCGGGGCGAGGGGCCGGCGGTTCGGTCGGCCGCGGCATATCGCCGGAGGCGGAGTAGAGCAGGCCGCGCATGGTGCGGTTCACATCGGCTTCGAGTTCGGCTTCGGCTTTGCCCGGCTCCTGGAAATAGAGGATGTAGAAGAAGTTGTCTCCGTACACCGCCTTCAGCCCCATTGTGGGCTGGAAATCGCCGCGGGGGCCGTACGGGACGCTCATGCCGACGACGCGGGGGAAGCGGTCCGGGCGGAGGAGGGCGGAGTTCCAGGCGACGGGTGCGCCCCAGTCATGGCCGACGATGGTTGCCGTTTGCTCTCCGAGTGCGTCAAGCAGGCCGACGATATCGCCGACCATGTGGAGCTGGGTGTACTGGTTGATCTCCTGGGGTTTATCGGTTTTGCCGTAGCCGCGCTGGTCCGGGGCAACGGCGTGGAAGCCCGCTTCGGCGAGGGCGGTGAGCTGGTGGCGCCAGGAGTACCAGGATTCGGGCCAGCCGTGGCAGAACACCACCAACGGACCGCTGCCGGCTTCGGCGATATGCATGTTGATGCCGTTGGTCTGGATGGTGCGATGGGTGATTTCGGTCATGGCGGCGTGGCTCCGTCTCGAAGGTGATTCGGAAGTTTGCACCGCGGAGGGACACCGGCGCTACCCGTAGCTTTTCGCGAGGCCCGCGCGGGCGTCGCTCTGGATGCCGTACTGGGGGATCGGGTAGCGAAGCCCGTTGTTGGAGAGCCGTTCCATGCCGGCGATGGCGCGCGGCAGGTACTTCGGGGGCATGGCCATGAGGAGTTCGTCATCAAGGACACCGCCGTAGCGGCGTTCGGCGAAGCAGGGGATGGCCAGGCTCGGCTCGCCGCTCTTGAGGGCGCGGCCCCAGCTATCGGCGCAGGCCGATACGCCGACGACGCTCCATTCGAACTTCT
>CAZKZR010000486.1:0-2909 GCA_964557245.1 uncultured Anaerolineaceae bacterium
ACTTTGTCGCTCTGGATCAGCTTCTTTGCTTTTTCCGCGAAGGTCGGCCAGTCCGATGCGCCGTCCTCGACCTTCGCCTCTATCTGCTTGCCGAGCACGCCGCCGGCCGCGTTGACTTCGCCGATGGCCATCAGGTCCGCATCGCGGACTGCCACCTCTGAGACGGCCATTGTCCCGCTCAACGAATGCAGGACGCCCACTTTGATGGTGTCTCCGCCGCCTCCGCTGCTGCCCGAGTCGTCGTCATCGTCATCTCCGCCGCACGCAGCGGCGATGCTGGCCATTGCCGGCGCCGCAGCCAACACCGCGCCCGCCTTGATGACGCCACGCCGGGAAATGCCCCGCCGAAGCCAGTAGTTTCCACCTCGGGTCTCTTCATTCATGCGTAAACAGATCTCCCTCACCAGTAACTGCACTGCCCTGTCGGTTCCTCGCCCCCTGAGTCAGCGAGGCGGCCGTGCGTTGCGGGGAAACTTAGAGTTGGCTGGTTTCGGACTTGCTTCCGGCTCGTTTCGGGATTGCGTCAGGCGGATGAACAAAAGTTAATAATCCGGACCAGGAGCGGCTCAGAACGCGACACCCTCTCGCGGGGCGCGTCGCGCGCGTTCCTCCACGTCGGAAACGAATTCACGCGCCGCTCCGAGTGTTGGAAACAATGCGCGCAAGGCGAGTCCGCCGTTTCGCAAGGCACTCCGCCCCGCCAGCCCAGGCGTGACCGGGAACTGTTCCCACCATTCCGAGCACGCCGGCGGCCAGTTTCCGAACGCCAGCAGTGTCACGAATGCGCCGAACCCGGCGAAGTCTCGCGCTCGGTCAAAATGCTCCCCCAGCGCGGTCGAATCCTCAGCGAAGGCAAGCTCGCCTCCCACACAGACGTGCGTCTTCAGCCGGAGCGCTTCGAACGCTCCGACTTCCCCCATCGCCGAACGTCCCGGCACCAGCGTGGCGACAATCAGTAAGCGTGCCTCCGGCGCCGCCGAGACTCGGAGCCCCGAGGCATGGCACGAACCGTTATGGGGAAGGATCGGCCCGGGCGAGTAAATCAGCCCGGCATGCGGACCCACTCTCGCCCGCACGGCCGCGGTCGAAGCACAGCTACCGCGCAGGCTGGTGGCGGCAACTCCGCGGACAACCAGGTTCGTTCCAGCGGCAACCTCGATCGTCGCGCGGCTGCGGTCTCCACCGAACGCGCCGTCGCCAAGCAGCTGGTGGGTGGCCTCCATCCAACCGTCGGAGGCTGCCCGCGCGAACGTCCAGCGTTGCGGCGATCGTGCAAACGCCCGGTCGATTCTCGTACGGCCGCCCGCAAGGGCCGTCTTGAGTCCTGCCACCGAGGCCGTCATGAACGGGCCGCGGTCATCTCCGCAACCACCCAGCGGGCCAGCGTCTGCTGGTCGGCTTCCTCCCGCATGCTTGTCACGAGGAACGGCCTTTCTCCCCGGGCCGCAATGGTGTCCCTTCGCATCACATCGAGATCGGCCCCAACGAAGGGAGCAAGATCCTTCTTGTTGATGACCAGGAGGTCCGAATTACACGTGCCAGGCCCGCCTTTGCGGGGAATCTTGTCCCCGCCGGCGACATCGATAACGAAGATTGTCCGATCCACGAGTTCAGGGCTGAACGTCGCTGCAAGGTTGTCGCCCCCGCTCTCCATCAGGATGAGCTCCAACCCTGGATGCGCATTGACGTGCTCTTCCACCGCTCGAAGGTTCAGCGATGCGTCCTCGCGAATCGCGCTGTGCGGGCAACCTCCAGTCGCCACGCCGATGATCCGGTCCTCGCTTAACGCCGAATGGCGGACGAGGAACTGAGCGTCCTCGTGGGTATAAATATCGTTCGTGACCACCGCAAGGTTCACGCTGTCCCGCAGTTGCTGGCAGAGCGCCAGCATCGCCGCGGTCTTCCCCGAACCCACGGGCCCCGCGATGCCCACGCGGAAGACCCCACGCGGGTCCAGCATCCCCTCCCGGCGATTCACCGGGTCAACGTCATGCGAATGTCCAGCACTCATGAAGCAAACATCCTGAAACGCAGAGTTGGTTGGAGCAGGCTCGCCAGTTCGATCAACGGCGCAAACGACCCGATCCTCGGCCGGCGCTGGCCGAGCACCGACTGGACGGCGGCTTCGAGCGACGGCAGCGATGACGCAACCACGCGGGCCGCCGCGTCGGCCCCGATCACCCCCAGACGAACCGATGCTTGCGTGAGCGAACTGACCATGGAGTGGGCCAGCGCGGCGAGCATCCAGGCTTCCGCTGCCCGCAATTCCCGCGCGGCGGCGCCCAATACCACCGCGAACTGTCCAGGGGCCTGCCCTGACTGCACCTGCGCTCGGTACTCGGCATCGACGGGCGTAAGTTCCACCATGCGCCGTCCCATTGCGCGGCCCGCGTTTCGCTCCGCGGCGGCAGCGACCGAGGCGTCGAGCAGATGATCCGCGCGTACCAGCGCAGTGAGTGAACCCGCGCGAAAGGCGAGCGACGCCGCAGGCAGCCACTGAGCGCCAATCACTTGTTCGATGAACGGCGTAACGACCGTCGCCAGGTCAGCGGCGCTGCGCACGCGCCGCTCCGCTACCAGCCACTCGAGTCCGTGGCTATACGCGTAGCCACCGACCGGAAATGAGGAATCCGCGATACGCAGCAGTTCGAGCAGGCCCAGGGTTGTGCCGTTGCCGTCCATCAGAACAGGAAGTACTTCTGCGCCATCGGCAGCACTTTCGCTGGTTCGCAGGTCGCAAGCACTCCGTCCACGAACACGTCGAAGGTCTCTGCATCGACCCTTATCTCAGGAGTGGCGTCATTCAAGACCATCGCCGACTTCCCGATGGATCGCGTGCCGCTGACCGCAACTGCCGGCGTTTTGATTCCGAGCCTCTCGAAGACTCCGCCGCGGATGGCTGCGCTGGA
>CAZKZR010000487.1:0-2906 GCA_964557245.1 uncultured Anaerolineaceae bacterium
GCCACGTCTCGCGGGTCAGGTTTTCCCAGGCGGGTTGATCGAAGGGCTGCGCAAGCGTCCAGAGCAGGTCTTCGACTCGCGGGTTGTTAAACGGGATCTGCTCGATGTCGCGCTTGCAGGCGGGCGAGTGCCGGACCGCGAGATCGATGAGGTAGTCGATCAGGAGGTAGTCGATCAACCGCGAATGGCCGTCCCAGTACTTCGCGGTCATGACGGTGAGCATTTCGAAGAGCGGATGCCCTGGCCAGGCGGCCATGGCGAAGGATGTCCAGCGATACTTCGAGACGAACTTCACTTCACCGATCTCACGCCGGCACGAGTAGAACGGCAGGCCCCACACGTCCTCGGGGACGGGTCCAGAGAGGAAGTTCGTGGCATCCAGCCAAAGACCGCCATGCTTCGCCAGCAAGGAGAATCGGATGAAGTCCGAAAAGGCGGTCAGCGTGATCGCTCCGCGGCGGACCTTTTCGGTGATTGCTGGCGGAACCTGGATGAACTTCCGGTAGTTCTTCTCAGTAATGACTGTCACAGGCATGCCGCTGGAGCGGCGCATGGAAGCGAGGCATTCCTGGACGATTCCCGGGGCGTTCTCTTCGCCCTGCCACCATGCGGTCCAGATTTGCGGCTCGCTGGGCCGCAGAGATGGTGAAGGCAGCTTACGAAGGTCGTCCACGTCTGGACCGAGGTGACTCCAGAGATAGTTACGGACGGCGGCGTGACGCCGTTCGTGCCAGTCCATCTCGACCCGAGGATGCTTCCTGATTTGATGAGGAAGCGTCTGCAGGAAGCGGGTAAGCGCGGCACGGGGTCCGAATTCCGGGATGTCACGGATACTTGCCTGCCATGTCTCGCGCCGATTCACGCGGCGGAGGTTGGCGAAAGCCGGTCTCGCAAGGGTTGAGCGGAAGAGCCGAAAAAACTACCGGTCCGCTACACTTCCCTGCGAAAGGTGAATCGGGATTCCCTTGTCCGACCCTTTCCACCATCGGCGACTTTTCATCTTCTTCGAACCGTTTTCCAATGTTCCGCTTCCAGTATGAGTTCCAGCGGCGGGGACCATGCCGCCGGCGCAGGAGTTCTGAAATGAAGAAGCCACTTCCCAACCACCAACATGACCACGAGCACGATGCAAACGATCTGACGGACCGCGGTCTTGCTTTTGACCTTGCCACGCTGATGCAGCGCCGCAACGCGCTGAAGCTGTTCACGGGCGCTGCGATTGGCGGCGCCGCCCTGGCGATTGTCGGATGTAGTGACGACGGGAACGGGGGTTCGCCTGCCACCGCTACTTCGGGCGATGCGGCGGCCGCGACGAATACGCCTAGTTCGGCCGTTTCCAATGGTTCGAGCAGCGCTACCGCGGCGGTGAGCCCCATCCCCACCCAGGCAACAACCCCGGCCTCGAGTTGCACCACCACGATCCCAAGCGAAACGGGAGGGCCGTTCCCGGGCGACGGCTCCAATGGGCCGAACGTGCTCACGCAGTCCGGAATCGTGCGGAGCGACATTCGCCCGAGCTACGGGACTTCCACCAACGTGGCGAAGGGCGTACCGCTGACCATCAAGCTGCAAATAGTGGACACCAAGAACGGCTGCAAACCGCTCGCCGGGGCGGCGGTGTACCTCTGGCATTGCGATATGAACGGCGGCTACTCGCTGTATTCGCCCGGCGTCACCACGGAAAACTACCTCCGCGGGGTCCAGGCGGCGGATGCCAACGGGTTTGTGACCTTCCAAACGATCTTCCCCGGTTGCTATGCCGGCCGGTGGCCGCACGCCCACTTCGAGATTTACCCAAGCCTGAGCGTGGCGAGTTCTTCGAAGAACGCTTCGGCGACCTCGCAGCTGGCGCTGCCGGAAGACGCTTGCAAGCTGGTCTATGCGACGGACGGGTACCAGCAGAGCGTCCAGAACCTATCGCGGATCACTCTTAAGTCGGACAACGTGTTCAGCGACGGCTGGGCGCTGCAGACGCCGGCGATGTCGGGCAACGTGAGCTCCGGATACACGGCGACGCTGGTCGTCGGCCTCTAGTCTCCGCAACGTGAAGCCAAAAAGGGAGTCCATGCGGCCTCCCTTTGTTCGATCAGGTGCGGCTGTCCGGGGCTTCAGTCGGTTCTGCCGGTGAGCCAGCCGGCAGCCTCGGGTTGAGTGCGGAATACCGCGATGGCTTCGCCTTCGAGGCCGGAGAGCTGGGCCACTTGGCGGCCGATCCCGAAGAATTCCGGGCTGGAAGACGCTACCGCCAGTTTGACCCCGCGCTCCCCGAGGCGGCGCATCGCATCGCCCAGGAGCACCGGGTCGAACTTGAAGGATGTCACTTCGGAAAAATCGAACAGCACTCGGGCGCTTTTCATCACGGATTCCACGGCGCCGGGAGTGTTCTCGACGGCGCCGCGCGCGGACTCGGGATCCACGATCCCGAAGAATTGGACCAGCAGATAGTCGTCGCGAATGGTGACTTTTTGCCCCAACCTCGCCCTCCGCTTCCGCGCGGAATCTAGCACGTTGCGGGGGCGCCGGGTCAACCGCGGGTTGAACTCCAGTCATTAGTCGCGAGCGGCCAGGCCCTCGCGGATCTTCTCGAACGGCGAGCGGGCGGTTGAACGGGCGCGTCCGGGTGCGCCTGGAGGGATGCGTCCGGCGGTCTCCCGGGTGACGATTTCGCGCAGGCGGGTGACGACAGCATGGGCAGCGGCGAAGGTCGCTTCGACTTCGGCGGCGGTGACGCCGGTCACCATTGAAGGTTCGATTGCGGGCTCCGAGGCGAGCAGCGCCAGGCGCAGTTTCTCAACGGCTGCGCGTTCCGCATCCCGGCTCACGGCCAGGGCTTCGGCCATGGCGCCTTCACCCGGCGCCGACTCTTCAGCAGCGGTTTGCATTTCTTCTTGCTCCACGGGACACCT
>CAZKZR010000488.1:0-2905 GCA_964557245.1 uncultured Anaerolineaceae bacterium
CGTGCCGATGTAGCTGTGGTGCAGGCGCCGAGCTTCGTCAACCGCGAGTTCGATGACCTTCTTGGCGCGCGGCGTCAGACCAATTTCACCCAGCACGGTGCGGTCGCCGCGGCCGATGATGAATTCGACAGCTGAGCGGACCTTGTTGAGTTCCACACCCAGGTTGGCGAGCACCTTGGCGGCCACGCCATCACCTTCGCGGACGAGCCCAAGCAGGATGTGCTCAGTGCCGATGTAGTTGTGGTTGAAGCGGTGAGCTTCTTCCTGGGCGAGCGTCAGCACACGCCGCGCTCGCTCTGTGAACTTGTCAAACCTATCGGCCATCTGCTTCTCCAAGCCCGCTGGGAACGCCCAGGGAACGACTACGCGCCGTCAGCAGCTTCCTCCCCTTCAGGTGATGCTGCGACTTCTTCGGAGCCTGTCGCTCCATTTTCTGCGACCGATGTTTCCACCGTCGCCTCGGAAGAGTCCTGAGTTTCGGCTTCGGCAGCCCCCGCTTCCGGGGCGGCCGCTTCAGGAGCGGCGGCCTCAGCCGGGGCTTCTGGAGCGGATGCTTCCGCGACGGTGGCGGCTACCGCATTGCCTGCCTCTGCATTTTCGAGTGCCTGGGCAAATGCGTGCGCGAACGCCGAAATCGGCTCGGGATCACGGGAAACTGCCTGCTCGATGGCTTCCTGCGCCGTCTTCGCCTGGCGGCGCGGAGGAACAGAAGCATCGCGTGGGGGCAGCTGGAACTGCTCGCGGACATCGTCCGGGTAATCGATTACCGCGCCGTTCGCATCGAACTGGAAGCCCATGGCTTCGGCGTCGTTGCGCGCCTGGCGGAGGCTGAGGCCGAGACGGTGGCGGTCCTTTTCGATGCGGACCAGCTTAACCGGCACCACGTCGCCTTCTTTCACCACATCCTTCGGATGCTGGATGCGGCGGTTGGAAAGTTCGGAGATGTGGATGAGGCCCTCGACCGGCCCATCGAGCCGGACGAACGCGCCGAACGCCATCAGCTTGGTAACGCGCCCAATCAGGATCTGGCCGATGACGAAGCGGTTCACCGTGGTGTCCCACTTCTCCGGCTGCGCCCGCTTCAGCGAAAGCGAGATCTTCTTGGTGTCGCGGTCAATCTTGAGGATGTAGGCCTGGACTTCGTCACCGACGTTGTAGAGGTCCTTCGCCTTCTTTCCGCGCTCCCAGGTGAGCTCGGTCATGTGCGCGAGTCCGTCGGCGCCGCCGAGGTCGACGAACACACCGAAATCGGTGATCGAGGAGACCTTGCCGGTGCGGATCTGGCCCTCCTGCAGTTCGTCCAGGACCTTTTCCTTCTGCTCCTTGCGTGCCTCGGCCATCGCCGCGCGCTCCGAAAGGATGACGCGGTTCCGCTTGCGATTGAGTTCGATGACCTTCAGGCGGATCGAATTACCAACGAGGTTGGCCAGCTGATTCGCCGCGTCCGGATCATCGCGCCGCACACTGTCGATTTGGGAAAGCGGCACGAAGGCGTTGACGCCATCGACGTTGACCAGGATGCCGCCGCGATTGTGGCCGGTTACCTGGGCATCAAAGATCTCGCCGGATTCGTGGCGGACGGCCAGCGTGTCCCAGCCCTCTTCGCCGCGGGCGCGGTCAAGCGACACGATCGCGTGGCCCTCAGCCGAAGAAGGCTGGAGAACCATGACCTTTACCGTATCGCCGGCCTTGAGCTTGGCGGCGCCATCGACGCCGAGCGAAAGCATTTCGCCTTGCGGAATCACGGCTTCGGTCTTCGTGCCGACATCGACAATCAAACCATCAGGCGAAGCGCCCATGACCATGCCTTCGACAATTTCGCCGCGGCGAAGTTGTCCTGGCTGCGCATCCTCCATCTCGAGGAGCGCCCCCATGTCCATTTCTGCTTCAGGGACTGCGGGGGTTGCTGGCTGGGCGGTATCTGTTGACAAATTGGGGCTCCGATTGGTGGGCCGTGAGTCTGGATAGAGGGGGTACGGCCAGGGTGTGAAATGGGATCTCGGATCGCAGTGTAGCAGCGGCCGATCCTTGGATAAAGCAAGGCAATCGGGGGTGCGGCATGGAAAACGGCCGTCCGATGCGACCGCTTTACGTACAAAGAAGAACGTGCGCGAAGGGGTTGGAGTTACCTTACAACCGCCCCGGAGACCAAAAAACCGCCTGTTCGGGCGGTTCTTTTGTTTGACCGGCGGCGGCCTATTTTCCCACCTGGTTGCCCGGGCAGTATCGTCAGCGCTGAGGCGTTTCACTAACCGTGTTCGGGATGGGAACGGGTGGGACCACCTCGCTCTAGCCACCAGAGACTGTATTGTGCCTGACCCCGGAAATTCGCGCAACACCCATTCGACGGTTGCGGAGAGGCCAACACGAGGGCAAGGTTAGCCACCCATGAAGGCTCTCTTCCTGCTTTTCCTCGGGGCGCTCTGCGGTGTGCTCGCGACGGTGCTCTTCTTTACCATCGATCCCACCTTCGATTCGACGGACGCAGACGGCGCCGGCGGCGGCAACGTGACCCTCTCATTGAGCGAAGAGGCACTGGCCGCGTTGATAGCGCGTGAACTTCCCGAGCTTCCTGCATTCGGCGAGAGCCCCCAGGTACAGACAACGGTCGGCTCCAACGGCCTGGTGAAGGTCGACATCACGGTAGGAGGGCTCGGCATTGGTCTTCGCTCCGGAATCACGCTTAATCCGAACATCGTGGATGGCAAGCTCAAGCTAGAAGTCGTTGAAGCGAACCTCGGCGAACTGGCAGTCCCCGAAGAGATTGCCGTCGCGGTCGAGAGGCCGATCCAGGCCCGCCTGGATTCGCTGGCGCAGGGCTTGGACTACCGGCTCACCGCCATCCGGACGACCGATCACCGCCTCGCGTTCGAAATAGAAATCTAGACCCCGGTGCCCGCGCCGA
>CAZKZR010000489.1:0-2884 GCA_964557245.1 uncultured Anaerolineaceae bacterium
TGCGCATTACCGAGCCCACGTTTTTCCGGACGGTGGTGTTGATGTGCGCTCACGATGAGAACGGCGCGCTGGGCGTGGTGATCAACCGTCCGCTGCATTCGGAGCCAGTTGAGAAGCACCTTTCGCAGTTCGAACCGTTTGTGCGGGAGCCTTCGTGCCTGTTCAACGGTGGACCGGTGGAAACGACCGCGGCGCTGGCCCTGGCGCGTTGGAAAGAGTGGATTATCACGCCGACGCCGAACATGGTGGTCGGGCGGGTGGGCCTGCTGGACCTTTCGAAGCCCATGGAAGAGGTAGAGGCGGGTGTGGATGAGGTCCGGCTGTTCGCAGGGTACGCCGGCTGGACCGGCGGGCAGCTGGAAGGGGAGCTGGAGCAGGAATCGTGGTTCGTGGTGGATGCGACGCCGGAGGACTGCTTCACGCGGAAGCCCGAGACGTTGTGGCGTGATGTGTTGCGGCGGCAGCCGGGGAAGCTGGCGATGTTCGCGTACGCGCCGAAGGACCCGGGAGTGAATTAGGGGGCCCGTCACCGCGTGCGGCCGCTGGCTGTGGCCTGGGTGGTTAGGGCGGGCGCTGGCCCTCACCCCCTGCCCCCTCTCCCGACTCGTGCCTCGCGGGCGAGGGGGTTGTTGCTGGGCGGGGCGAGTGCGGGCGATAGCTGTGGCCTGGATGGTTGGGGCGATTGGGCCCGCTCCTTGCCCAGTCGCGGCTCATGGGGTGAGGGCGTGGGGAGCGGGAGGGGTGAAGGTTGGGTTGGGTTACGATCCGCTTACTGCGTGCGCGGTTCAGGGACGGTCCTGCCGCCGCGGCTATCGATGTGGTTGTGGTTCGCGGTTCAGGATTTACGATTACGCTAGGAGCGCGCCCTACATTTACCACGGACTTTTGCATCTCTATGACTGACCACATTTCCTGGTTCCCTATTGCTGACCGCGAGACGTGCAGCGCCGAGACTCGCGCGCTGTTCGACCAGATCGAAGAGAAGCTTGGCTTTGTGCCCAACGTTTTCCGGGCGTTCGCGTGGCGCGAGCCGCGGATGCTGAAGTGGCGGGCGCATTTCGATGACCTGATGACCCCGAGCGACGGGCTGGGGAAGGTCGAGCGGGAGATGATTTCGGTTGTGGTTTCGATGCAGAACCAGTGCCTGTACTGCCTGACGAGCCACGGGTTCGCGCTGCGGGCGCTGCTGAAGGACCCGGTGAAGGGCGACCGGGTCGTGCTGGACTACCGGCGGGCGGGGCTGAGTGAGAAGCACATGGCGATGCTGGATTTCGCTGTGAAGCTGACCCTGGACCCGGTGACCGTCGCAGAAGAGGACATCGATGAGTTGCGGGCGATTGGCTTCAGCGACGAGGACGTGTGGGACATCGTGGAGGTGACGGCGATGTTCAATTACACGAACCGCCTGATGTCGGGTATCGGCGCGATGCCGAACGTCGAGTACCACGGGATGGCGCGGTAGGGGATAGGGGCTAGAAGCTAAAGGGTAGGAACTTTCATCGATCCACGCTTGGTACGGTGGCGGCGAAGCGGCATAGTTCCGTAATGGGCGGGCACGGGATTTTCGCCCGGGTGCAAGCACGAGGGTCCTACGGTGGAGATACGCCGCGTACAGCGGCAAACCGGAGGACCGAATGAATAACGACAAAGTCAAAGGCAAGACCAACGAAATGGTTGGTGCGGCCCGCAAGAAGACCGGCGATATGACCGGCAACGAATCGATGGAAGCGAAGGGCGCCGCCCAGGAGATGAAGGGCAAGGGCCAGCAGGCCATGGGCGACGCGAAGGACAAGGTCAACGACCTGAAAGACAAGGCGCGCAACTAAAGCGCTCGCTAATGGCCCGGCCTTCCGGCCGGGTTTACGCGGAGTCTGGGAGGGTTCACGATGTCGAACTGCATCATCGCTTATCTCGGCGAGGGCGATCACTATTGGCCGCTCATCGCGCGGGCTACGAGTGTTGCGAAGCAACGCAAGGCACGGCTCATCTTCTACGACAGCGACGCCGCATCGCGGCTCGGGGCCAATCCGCTTCCTACCTGGTGGTCCGGGGACGGGATGAAGGAACAGTTCGATAACCGGCTCGGACCGGAGGAGCTGGAGAAGGCGGGCCGTGAAGAACTGCGGGACCACGTAGGGCGAGCACGCGGTGAAGGGCTGGACGCTCACGGGTGGCTTCCCTCCAAGCGTGGGGCCAAAGAGCTCGCCGAGTATGCGACCGAACAGGGCGCCGACCTGTTGATCATCCCCTCCGATCTGGAGCAGAACGGGCTCGCCGAGTGGCTGAAGGGCCAACCGACCGCTGACAAGGTGGCCGACGAGACGCACCTCCCGGTGCTGGTGGTCGACCTGAAGCAGCGGGTATAAGCCAGGGTTTTGCGGAGACGGCGGCGGCCGGCGAATGCCGAACCACCGCCGAACCGCGTTCGGAACCGTTGATCTTTTGTTAACACTTTGCGAGCATCCCTCCCTTCGGAGGGCATCATGGCCGCATTGACCCCACTCCCCACCAACCCCGCAGGATTGACGCCGGAATGGCTGACGGAAGCGCTGCGCAGCTCGGGCGCACTGCCGAGCGGCCGAGTCGTGAGCGTTGAGAGCACGATTATCGGCGCGGGGGTGGGCTTCATTGGGACGATCGCGCGGCTGGACCTGACGCTGGAGGGCGCGCCCGGGGACGTGCCGACCAGGATCATTGCGAAGCTTCCTTCGGAAGACCCGGGTTCGCGAATGGTTGGGGTGGCTTTTGGGCTGTACGAGCGCGAGGTGCGCTTCTACGGCGACCTCGCAGCGGACTGCGGGTTATCGACGCCGCGCCCGTTCTTTTCCCAGTACGACGGGACCGCGGGGCAGGCGGTCATCCTGCTGGAAGAGCTCTCCGGCGG
>CAZKZR010000490.1:0-2880 GCA_964557245.1 uncultured Anaerolineaceae bacterium
GCGTGGAAGTCATCGAATCCAACGAAGAATCCGAATTCGGCCGCTTCGCCTGGGCAGTAGACCCCGAGGGCACACGTTTCGAACTCTGGGAGCCGGCCGGTGGGTAAAGCAGAGCAATGGGCTTGGCTTCTCCCTGCCCTCACTCTTCCTTCTGTTGCTTGGCCAGTGCCTTCCCCAGCGCCCGCCCCTTGTCCGGCGTCGGGTCCGTGACCAGCCCGTAGATTTCGCGACCCTCGTGGTCTTCGGGGAGGTATTCGGTGATTGGCAGGCCTTCTTCGTTCACGAAGAGCAGGCAGTGGCAGTACTTGAAGATCTGCATCTCGTCACAGGCGCAGATCCAGTCGCGGCGCTTCACTTCTTCTTCGCGCGGCATGTAGAGGCCTTCCGGCCAGTTGCCGTTTTCGTCCTTCGACGGGTAGAAGTTGCAGGGGCAAAGCGGCCGCCCAAAGTTGTCGATGTTCGAAGCGAGCCCAAGGACGACGCCTTCGGTGATGAAGCGGTCAGGGTGGAGGTGCGTCCCGGATTTCTCCGCGAACTTCTCCGCGTAGTTCCACATCTTCTTCACAGAGGCTTCGTTCGGCTCGTCCATACCACACTCCCGGCGTTCGTCTGGCGCCATTATCAGCCAAACGGGCGCGCCGTGCCCCGGACAACCTTTAGCATGGCCCCATGACCACCCCAACGCCCGAACAAATGCACGCGCTTTATTGCCTCGCCCTCGGGCGGGTCGCCGGGCTCGGACCGGGCGGGACCACCGAACGCGTCGGCCCCTGGCTCTGCATCGACGCCGGCCTCGGTGTTTCGAAGTTCAACATCGCTGTGGTGGTCGATGAGGTTCAGCGCCCACGTCCTGCCCTCCGCGAGGCGATGGACTGGTTCGCGCAACGCGGGATCAACGCCCGGCTGGACCTCCGCGGTTCGGTTGATGGCGCCATCCTGGCGGCCTCGATGGTCGAAGGGTTCACCTTCTGGGGCCGGGAACCGGCGATGGAGTTGCATCCGCTGCCTGCACCCACCGGCCGCCGCACCGGCGCGCTCCAATTGCGCGAGGTGACGACCTCCGAGGACATCGACCTGTACTGCTCGGCTGACCGTGAAGAGTTCGGAGATCAGGAGTTCCAGGCGGCGATGGCCGAACGTGCTCGCACCATCCCCGGCGTCTCGATGCACCTGGGACTGCTCGATAGCCGCCCCGTTGCCCGCTCGATGGCCATAACCTCAGGCGAGTTGGTCGGCGTGTACAACGTGTACGTCGCGCCCTCCCAGAGAAAGCGCGGATTCGGGGCCGAAGTGACTATGGCCGCCATCGAGGCTGGCCACGGCCGCGGGGCCACCGCCGCCTGCCTCGAATCCACCGAGGCGGGCTTTTCGCTTTATGAGTCGCTCGGATTCCGCCGCATCGACGACTACATCATTGTGGGTACGGAAGGCCCGGTTTCCCTTTGAATCACGACGAGCGGTTCCACGCGTCGCTACTGGCCCTGAACCGGTCCATTCGCGGAAATGGTTTCCCGGGCGAAACGGCAGCGGTGGCCGGTTGGCTGCTCGCGGACTCCGGGACGGGCATCGCTGCCGTGAACCTGGCGTTTGTCGAGCGCCCGACGGAGGCAGCCCACGACCTAGAACGCGTCGAGCGGTGGTTCGGGGCCCGCTCGGACGGATTTCGCGCCATCGTGCGGAACCCGATGGACGACGCCGTGCTCACCGTGGCGCTCGCGAGGGGGTACACCGTCGCTCGGTCGCAGCCCGTAATGGCGGCGCGGCTGCCGCTGGCCCGGTGCGCGCTTCCGGACGGCGTCCGGGCGAGCTCCGTCGAGACGCCCCAGGACATCCGTGATTACCTTTCCGTCCGTGAGGCCAGTTCCAATCGGCCGCCAGACGCAACTGAAGGCGAGTTCATCGCCGCAGTCATAGCGACCGGCATTTTCGCCTACTTCGTAGCCCACGGCGATGAGCGGGCGATCGCGACTGCGTCGTCGGCTTTCGCGGACGGCGTGGTCCACGTCAGCAACGTCTGGGTCGCGGAAGCAGCGCGAAAGCGCGGCCTCGGCGCCGCAATGACTGCGCTGGCCGCGGCGGCGTTCCCCGCGGCCGAATGGGCGGTGTTGGAAGCCTCTCCCATGGGCGAGCCGATCTATCAGCGAATGGGGTTTGAGGAACGCTACCGCTATGTCCAGATGACGCCGCCCGTTTCCTAGATTGTGAGCCCGCCCAATCCCTGCACGCCACGGACGTACTCGATTTCGCCCACGTGCCGGTATCCGTGGCTCAGGCACACGCCATAGATGCCGTCCCAGAGCGACATCGGCCCCAACGGCTTGATCGTCACCTGGCGCTGGTCGAATTCCTCCGGCGACATGTTCGCGAGGTAGGCGTCGGTCGCAGCCCAGACTTTCTGCTGATACTCGAGCCACTTCGGCACATCCTGGATTTGGACGGCGTTGGCTTCGTCTTCCGTCATGCCCGTGCCCTGGCTGTTTCGGGGCAGACCGAAGGCATCGTTGTAGCCGCCTTCCAGCCAGACGGTCGGCTTGCCTTGCGTGACGAAGTTGATGATGTTGTCTTCGGTCCGGACGTAGTGCCAGAGGCTGAAGAAGGCGCTGACTCCGCCTTCCTGCGGGCGGAAGTTGAAATGCTCGGCGGTCATGCCTTCGACTGCCTTGTCGAGCAGAGCGTGCATGGATTTGAGCGAAGTACGAAGGATGGAATGCGGCGTGGACACGTGGCTGACCCCGGTGGTTCAAATGCCGGGCGATTGTGTCCGGGATGCGGCGAGCAGTCTAGCCCGCCCGCGCGGCCGCCTGCCGGGGCTCTTCCAGCGTGTAGCCGGAACCCCAGCGGTTCACGATATAGACCGGGTTGCTCGGGTCGTCTTCGAGC
>CAZKZR010000491.1:0-2878 GCA_964557245.1 uncultured Anaerolineaceae bacterium
GCGCTACGGGGACGAACTGGGGGCGCCGCTGGCACTGACGTGGAGTTGCTACGCAGGTTTGGAGTGGCCGTGCGGCGCGTGTGATTCGTGCGAGTTGCGGGCCGCGGGCTTCGCTGCTGCGGGAATTCCTGACCCTGCGCTGGCGAAGCGTTAGTGGCCGCGCCCGAACGTCTGGGTGAAGTAACCGGGGACCGCGTCCCACTACTCCAGGTTTCACGGATGGCTGACGGAAGCCCGGAGATTTTTTCGTCGGTGCAGGGCGAGGGTGTTTCGGCGGGTGTTGCTAGCACGTTCGTGCGGCTGGCGACCTGTAATCTGCGGTGTTCGTGGTGCGACACGGCATACACCTGGGACTGGGAGCGGTACGACAAGACGACGCAGACGATGGACCTTTCGGTCGAGGAGATCGCGGAAGACGTCCTCCGGCGGGCGCCGCGAAACGTGGTAATCACGGGGGGAGAGCCGCTGATTCAGCGCCGCCAACTCGCGCCTCTGGTGACCCGCCTGCGGGAGTCGGGCCTGCGGACCGAGGTGGAGACGAACGGGACAATCGTACCGGGAGAGCTTTCGGGACTCATCGACCAGTGGAACGTCTCGCCGAAGCTGAAGCATGCCGGAAACGAAGGACTCGACCGACTGCCTGAGGCTGTCCTACGAGACTTCGCCGCGCGAGACAACGCTTTCTTCAAGTTCGTTGTCCAGCGGGAGGCAGACGTTGGCGAGGTCGAAGCGCTGCGAGAGCAGTTCGGCATCCCAGCTGAGCGGGTGGTTCTCATGCCCGAAGGTACAACCGCCGCCGAATTGAACGCGCGGAGCCCGTGGATCGCGGAAACGTGCGCGCAGCGCGGGTACCGATTCAGTTCGCGGTTGCACATCCTGATCTGGGGCGACAAGCGGGGCGTGTAGAATCGCCGGGTGCCGAAGTTCTCTACCACGCCCGACCTCGAACTGCTGTTTCGCCCACGCTCTGTCGCCATCGCCGGGGCTTCGACCAACGTCGATAGTCCCGGCCACGATTACGTCGAGGCGATCAAGAACCAGGGTTTCAGCGGCGCTATGTACCCGCTGAACCGAAGTGCGGACGAGGTGGCCGGTCTCAAGGCCTACCCATCGCTGGCGGACGTGCCTGGCGACGTGGACCTGGTGATCTCGTGTCTTCCCGCTGGCGCGGTGCTGGAACTTGTCGAGCAATGCGGCGCGAAGGGCGTGAAGTTCCTGCACCTGTTCACGGGCCGATTTAGCGAGACCGGCGACGAAGAGGCGGCAGACCTCGAGCGCCAGATCGCGGCGAACGCGGCGGCGAAGGGCGAGCGGATCCTCGGGCCGAACGGCATGGGGCTGTATCACCCGGGCGGCGGGCTTTCGTTCCGCCCGGACCTGCCAGTGGCACAAGGGACGGTCGCGTTCCTGAGCCAGAGCGGTAATAACGCGGTCGAAGTCATCACGCGCGGCAACGCGCGCGGCTTGAAGTTCGGCAAGGTCGCCAACTACGGCAACGGCCTCGATGTCACACCGGGCGAGATGCTCCGCTACCTGGCGGACGACCCGGAAACGACGGTCATCGGCGCGTATGTCGAAGGTGTGCCGGACGGCCGTGGCTTCTTCGAAGGGCTTTCTGCCGCGGCGGCCAAAAAGCCGGTCATCATCCACAAGGCAGGCCGCACGAAGGCCGGCGCACGCTCTGCGGCCTCACATACGGCGGCGCTCGCGGGGGCGGCCGAACTCTGGAGCACCGTCCTCAAGCAGGCCGGCGCGCTGGAAGCGCGCAACCAGGAACAACTCCTCGACCTGATGCTCGGTGCCGCCATGCTGCCGAAATCAGCCGGCCGCAACATCGCAATCGTCGGTGGAGGCGGGGGGCGCAGCGTGCAGTCGGCCGATGCGGCCGAGGAGAGCGGTTTCACCGTCGTGGCGCTGCCCGACGACGTGCGCGAAAAGGTCCGCGCGAAGGCGCCGCAGCTCGCCGATTGGGTCGGCAACCCGGTCGACCAGTCGATCCTGGCCGGCTCTGGCCTCTCCTCGAACGGGCTGCTCGAACTGATGCTTGAAAGCCCAAACTACGACCTCGCAATCGCGAACGTCGGAGAAGACTGGTTCTTCGGACGGCCGGACGCCGGCGAACGCCTGAAGCACGCCTGCAACCGTCTCGCCCAGATCTGCGAGAGGTCTCCGAAGCCCGTCGCCGTCGTCCTCGGCGCGACCGAGACCAACAACCGCGAACACCGCGCCATCGTCGACGAAGTCCGCGACGACTTCGCGGCGCGCGGCATCCCGGTCTACGCGAGCGTCGAGCGTGCGGCCTGGGCGCTGGGCCGGCTGGCGGGGCGGTGATGGACCAATGACGGAGTCTCAGGGGCTTGTCCTCAGTCTTCGGGCGTACCACCGCGACCGCGACCCTGCAGAACTCACGAAACTTTTCGGGGTTAGTCCCTCGAGTGTGAGTCGCCCTGACCGCCGCACCGATCCAGCCCCTAACGGCTGGTTCCTGGACTCGTCGGCATTGGAGCAGCGTCCCGATGTCGTGTACCACGTCGCCGCGTTGGCCGAACAGATCCGATTGTTGGCCAGCCAGATCGCCACCGCCAAGGAGCTGGGCTGGCGCTTCGATGTGTTCGGCATAGCAGAAGCGGAGATCCGCCACTCCCAGGTAGTGGGGCTTCGGGCGACCGATGCAGCACTGCTAGGCGGCCTCGGCATCGACCTATCCGTGATGATTGCCGCCCGTTGCGACTGACGCGCCCGTCGGATCTAGGCAATCTCGTCTCGGTGGACCACCATCGTGCAGCGATCCTGAGTCGTCACCAGCCCCGCCTTTGCGGCGTCGGCGAGCGCTTCGCGGTTCGTGATGCCGACCTGCAGCCAGACGCCCTTCGCACCG
>CAZKZR010000492.1:0-2874 GCA_964557245.1 uncultured Anaerolineaceae bacterium
ACGGTAGCAGGCAGTCAGGAGATCGCGATACCGCGCTGGCGCAGGTTGCCGAGAATGCCGATCGCCTCTTCCATCTCCGGGTCGTCGTCGCCGGGTGTGCCGGCCTGGCCCTCGTAAAGGAGAAAGTCCAGGTCTCCAGCGGTGTAGCCGTGCCGGCGCAGGATGGCGAGCGCGGTATCGCGCAGGAGAAGGTCTGATTCGGAGGCCGGCTGGTTCGTGCGCTGTGTCATGCACGGACTCTCTCAGAAGCTGCGAGCGGCGAAGATGCCCAACCGGGCACCATCCAGCGCCAACACGGCCGGTCCCTAGAGTCGCGTGTAGCTCCAGCCGCCTTCGACCACGGTCAGGCCATCGTAGGGCTCGATGCCGTGAAACGGCCGAGGGTGGTCGTCGAACACCATTGGGAGCCAGAGCCGGTCGCCCTCCCACATTGGAAGTTCCCCTGCCAGCAACCGGTCGATGCGCACCCACTCGAGGTCGCCCTCCGGGTTCGAGGCGTACGGTTCGCCTTCCCATGCATCGATGACGAAGACGAAGCCGAACCAGCTCTCACCGTTGCTCCCGAAGCCCGGCCACGAGAGCGACCCACGGAACCGCATGGAGCGCACCGTGATGCCTGCTTCTTCCTCGATCTCCCGCGCCATGCAGGTGCCGAGGTCTTCGCCCGGCTCCATCTTCCCGCCGAGGCCGTTGTATTTGCCATAAGCATGGTCCGAAGGACGCGCGTTGCGGTGCACCATCAGCACCGACTCGCGGTCGTTCGAAAGCACGTAGCCCAGGGTGGCGAGCACGGGCGAATACACCACTCAGGTCACCAATCCAAAATCCACAATCCGAAATCCAACACGCCTAGTGGCTCTTGAACTGCGGCTCCCGCTTCTCGACGAACGCCCTTGGGCCTTCGCGCGCGTCCTCGGTGGATTGCGCGACGAACATCGCCATCTGCGCCATGTCCAGGTGCTCATCGAATGAGATGTTGGCCGAACGGTAGACCAGCTTCTTCGAAAGTTGGACGGCGACGCCGGGGCCTTTCGCGATCTGACGGGCGTACTCGGTTACGCGCGGCATCAACTCGTCGGGCTCGTAGACCGCCATCAGGTAGCCCATTTCGAGCGCTTCCTGGGCGGTGATCATCTTGCCGGTCCAGATCATGTCCAGCGCCTTCTGGGTACCGATGATGCGCGGCAGCGTGTAGGTGCCGCCATCTCCCGGGATCAGGCCCATGCGCACGTAGGTCATACCCACGCGAGCCGTGGTGCTGGCGAAACGGATATCGGCCATGGTGGCCATGTCCATACCGGCGCCGGCGGCCGCGCCATTGATGGCAGCGATGTAGGGCTTCTCCAGCTGGATGAGCGCGCGCGGGATCGGGTGGACGCGGTCTCGGAGGGAGTGACGGCGGTCGGCGACGGTGCTCTGGGTGCGGAGCACACCCGAACCGCCGGCTTCGGCGGCGACGTTCATGCCGCTGCAAAAGCCGCGGCCCGCGCCGGTGATGATGATGGCGCCTACACCGCGGTCCTGGTCGGCTTTGTGGAGCGCGTCCGCCCACTCGGCGAGCATGTCGTCGTCAAAGGCGTTGAGACGCTCGGGTTTGTTCAGGGTGATAGTAGCGACGCCTTCGGCGACGTCGTACAGGATGGCTTCGTAGGACAATGCGGCACTCCGAAGTGAAGGTGAGGTGGCCGCATTCTACGAGTCCGCGGAGCTAACCGCGCTGGGGTCGAATCCGTTGGGATAGGCCGCCGCATAGTGCCGGCCCCAGTGCGGCTGTGAGCCATCTGCGTCAACAAAGCCGTAGACCTCTGATAGGCCCCAGGAGCTGAGAGCCTGGCCGGAGAATCGGGCCCGGTCCGGGTCGGCCGCGAGGGAGGCCACCGCCCTGCCGACGTACATGGGAGTTTCGGAGGCGATGAAGTCCTTGTCCTTCGCGACGCCATCGCGCCAGGCCGCCTCGCTGACGCCGAAGTGATCGAGCATCGCTTCGCTGCGCAGGAAACCCGGCGTCACAGCAACCGCGGTCGCGCCGCTCGACTTCAGGTCACCGGCCTGAGCCACGGCCAGCCGGATTACTCCCGCCTTGGAAAGGTCGTAAAACAAGGAACCCCGGTAGCCCGGCTCGACACCATCAGTGATTTCGACAACCAGGCCGCCCGGCGTCGCCAGCATGAGCGGCACCAGGTAGTAGCTGGTTATCAGGTGCGTTTCGATCGCCTGCCGCATCACCGCGATGCCCGTTTGCAGGTCCTGCTCCCAGAACTTGTGGTCCCAGTCGATCATTCCGTCGCCGCCCCAGATGTCGTTCACGAGGATATCGAGCCGCCCGCGTTGCTCATCGCTGATGCGTGCTGCCAGCTTCTGCACCGCCTCCGGCTCCGAATGGTCGACGCGCACGGGGATGCCGACCCCGCCCGCCGCGTTCACCAGTTCGGCGGTGTCTTCGATGGTCTCCGGCCGGTTCATCGGTGACCTGCCGCCCTCCCGGCTGGTCCGGCCGGTGACGTAGACGGTCGCGCCCTTTTCTCCCAGCGCGACGGCGATGCCGCGACCGGCGCCCCGCGTACCGCCTGCCACCACCGCGACTTTGCCCCGCAGTTCCTCAGACATCCTGCACCCCGATGCGCCCGGCTGGCGCGAGCCGCCAACAATATCGTTGAATGGCGACACCCGCTGTCGCGTTGTGGCAGGGCGGTGGGCCGGGCCGCGCAGCCGCTTCCTGGCGGGCGCGGCTTTGATTGCCAGTGGCGGTCGAGTAGGGGGAAGGTCCGGCATCACCTGTTCGCTAGGTGTTCCTGTGTCGTTGTCGCAGAGTTTTTTCTGGACCTGTTGAACAGGTAGGAAGAGGTGACTCCAGATTCGACAGGGCACCTGTTC
>CAZKZR010000493.1:0-2870 GCA_964557245.1 uncultured Anaerolineaceae bacterium
GATTCCACGGCGCCGAGCTGGTTCGATGCTCCGATGAAGAGGGAGTTCACACTGCTGACACGGCCGCGCAGGTCGTCCGGGGTACTGAGCTGAACCGTGGTCTGCCTGAGCACGACGCTCACCTGATCCGCCATGCCGATGAACATGTACGTCGCGATGGACAGGTAAATGTTGCGGGACAGGCCGAAGACAATCGTGCCCAGGCCGAACATCGCCACCGTTATGAGCAGGGAGCGGCCCGCATTCTTGATCGGCGGCAGGAAGATCAAGGCCACGGCCATGATGAGTGCCCCCGCATCGAGCGAGGCAAAGAGAATGCCGTAGCCCAGGCCCCCTACATCCAGAATGTCCTTCGCGTAGATCGGAAGAAGCGCGGTGGCGCCGCCGAAGATGACCGCGAACATGTCCAACGTCATCGCGCCAAGCAACACCTGGCGATGCCAGACGAACTGAATCCCTTCCCTGATTGCGGACACGCTCACCGCCCGGCGCGGGGCGTCCTGGTCGCGCAGCTTCAGGAACACCAGAGAAACCAGCGAGACCACGATCAGCGACATGTGCACCGCATACGCGCCGTCGACGCCAGTCGTACCAATCAGCAAACCGCCGAGCGCCGGGCCGGTCACGAACGCAAACGACTGCAACGTCGAACTCACAAGGATGGCGTTGGAGAACGTCTCCTTCGAAACAACCTGCGGCAAGAAGGCCTGGCGGGCCGGGTTTTCGAATGAGGCGGCCACGGCCACGAAAAGTACGAGCGCGTAAATCATCGGCAGCTCGACTGAATCGCTGACCGTGGCAATGAACAGCGCGAGCGATGTGAGTAGCGGCGCCAGTTGCGTGAGCATCACGATGCGGCGCCGGTCGTGTCCGTCTGCGACGGCGCCACCCACGAGGGTGAGGCCCAATGAGGGGCCGAAGCGGGCGAGCCCGATCATCGCCAGCTGAAAGGCAGAACCCGATATCTCGTAGACCTGCCACGCAATTGCTGCGTTGAGCATGGTCATGGCCATGCCAGAAGAGATCCGCCCAACTGAATAGAGCAGGAAATTGGGCTGGCGCAGGGCCGCCATCGGGTCGTGACGTTCTTGTTGCGGCTGAGTCACAGGACTGACTGATCGTGGGCGCAGGGGACACCGGCGTCAACGCGGCTTCGCGCCGCGAAGTCGCGGCAGCTACCTGACACCCCGGCGCCGAGCCTGTAAGTTTCCCCTCCATGCCAGCGCTCAACGATGTTGTCGTCCTCGAACTCGCCACCGGGGTAGCCGGGCCGTACTGCGGCCGGCTGCTCGCGGACCTCGGCGCCCAGGTGGTCAAGGTCGAATCGGGGGATGGCGATCCGTTGCGGACCGCTTCTCCGCGCGTGGGCAATGAAAGCGCGTTCTTCAACTACCTCAACGCAGCGAAGTTCTGCGTCGAAGCGGAAGTGGGCTCGCCTGAGCTGGATGCGCTGCTCATTCATGCGGACATCGTCGTTCACGACCTCCTTGGTCCGCAGGCAGATGCCTTCGAGACGGCTGTCAGGAGCCGGAATCCGGCGGCGGTCGTCCTGTCTGTCACCCCGTATGGACGGAGCGGGCCGCGGCACGGCTGGCAGGCGACGCCGTTCACGGAATGGGCGACCGGCGGGTTTTTCTATTTCGCGGGAGACCCGGCCCGCGAACCGCTCTCCCTGCCGGGACACCAGGCGGAATTTCACGCCGGACTCCACACCGCGGTGGCAGCCCTGGCCGGGCTGCGCCACGCTCGAGCGACAGGCGAGGGCCAGGACGTGGAGCTTTCACACCAGGAGGCCACACTCAACGACCATTCGTGGCTGACCACGATGTGGACCCACATGGGGCAGATCCAGAAGCGGACGGGCAGCTTCTACGCGAAGTGCGCAGACGGCTGGGTTTTCCTGTTCACCCTTGCCCCCTATCCGAACCTCTTCCTGCTGATGGAACGGTTCGACCTGTTCGAAGACGAGTCACTTCATGTCCCGGCGAACTGGGCGGCGAGGTTCGGTGAGGTCTTTGCGGCCTTCAGCGAATGGTGCGCCACGCGGACAAAACTCGAGGTCTACCACGCCTGCCAGGAACTGCGCATTGCTGCTTCACCGGTCAACGACATGGCCGATGTCGCCCGCAGCGAGCATCTGGCCGCGCGCGAATGGTTCGGCACGGTAGCTGCGGGCGGTCAGACGTTCCAGGGGCCCGGCTATCCCTACAAACTCACGGGCACGCCCTGCGATACCGCTTTCGCCGCCCGGGCAATGGGAGAGGACACCGCGACTGTAGCCTCCGCCGGATTTGCCTGGGCGAACGAGGGGCGCAGTGCAGCGCCGGGGCGTCCCGGCCCTGAAAAGGCGGGCCCACTCGCCGGACTCCGCATGATCGAAATGACAGCGAACTGGGCGGGGCCGATCGCCGGCCGGCACTTCGCCGACCTGGGCGCGGATGTCGTGAAGGTCGAGCTGCAGACGAAGCCGGCAACGCGGGCGCTGATCGCGCCCAACGACGACATCTGGCCTGATTTCTTCAACCGATCGGCCTACTTCAACAAGCTCAACCGCAACAAGCGCGGCATCTCGCTTGACCTTTCAACTCCCCGCGGCAAGGAACTGTTCTTGGAACTCGTGAAGCAGGCCGATGTCGTTCTTGAGAACAACGCGGCCCGCGTGATGGGCCAGTTGGGGCTCGATTACGCTGTCCTCTCAGCGGCGAACCCGAGGATCATCATGTGCTCCCTTTCCGGCTTCGGATCTTCCGGCCCCGACCGGAATTACAGCGCCTACGGCAGCAACATCGAGACCTCGAGCGGTCTCGCCAGCCTGATGGGTTACGACGATAGCCAGTTCTTCGGGACGGGAAGCTTCTACGCCGATCCGG
>CAZKZR010000494.1:0-2869 GCA_964557245.1 uncultured Anaerolineaceae bacterium
CGGGCAGCTGTTGCCGGCGGTGATGCGCAGTTCCTGGCCGGTCGGGCTCACGATGCCCTTGACGGCCGGGAGGGCGCCGAGGGTTTCCATGTTCGTGCCGGGGCGGATGCACTCGTCGCGGTCGAAGATGATTTTCTTGCCGTACTCGGCCTCAACCCAGTTGCCTTCGGCATCGAAGATCGGCTCTTCGACTTCGAGCGGGATGATCTCGTCCTTGTAGATGCCCTTTTCGTAGGCGGCGACGGCCTTGCGGTGGCTATCGACGGCGAACTGGTCCATCTCTTCGCGGGTGAGGCCATAGACTTCGGCCGCATTCTGGGCGGTCTGAGTCATGGAAAGCACCGGCGAGTAATCGAGGATTTCGTCCTGGAAGGGGACGGAGAAGTCCTCAAAGTGGTTCTTCGCCATGTTGCGCTGGACGTCGTTCTGCTCCAGGCGCTTCTTGTTGAAGTCGGTGATGCGCGTGGCAGTGCCGCGAGGCCCGCCGCCGAGCTGGCGGCCCATGCGCTCGGCGCCGATGGCGATGCCGGCTTCAGTGGCGCCAACCATGATGGACTGCGCGATGCGGTGCAGGGTCTCCATGCTGGAGCCGCACTGGCGGTTGCTATCAACGGCGGAGATTTCGGCCGGGAGGCCGGCAAGGCGGGCGATGGTGTCGGCACCGATGCCGGCGAGCTCGCCGGCGCCGCCGACGTTGCCCATGGCGATGTCTTCAATCATCGAAGGATCGACCTTCGGGTTGCGCTCGAGGAGCGCGCGCACGACCTGTGCGCCTACTTCATCGAGGCGGGTGGCGACGAGCTTGCCGCGGCCGCCACGGCCGAAAGCCGAGCGGGCGCCATCGACGATGACGGCATTCTGAAGTTCCAAATGACTGTCCTTTAGTAAAACTGGGCTGTCCGTACGGCCGGGCGAGGCCCGCAACGGCCCGAATGGTACCTGATTCTGGCCCGCTTGCGAATCACCCTCACGACAGGCGGCGCTGGGGCCGGCCTGGCTCAATCTTAGTCGGGGAGGATGACCAGCATTTCCTCGGCGCCGTGGATGCCGCGGACGATGATTTTCTCGACATCAGCGGTGCGGCTGGCCCCGGTAAGGATCAGGGCGTCACCGTCGCCAAGGTAATCGCGGAGGGCGTGGGGGAACGGCACGATGGTCGAAGGGTCGACGTGAATGACGACACGCTCGGCAGCGAGAATGGGCCGCCGCGAGGCTGCCGGGCCGGTCAGCAGGACGCTGCCGGTAGAGGCGATTGCTGCGCTCGCATTGAGCACGATGTCGCCCTCTCTGGGTTCGTAACGAGGCGTCACCTCAACCCCAAGTTGGCGCGCTCTCAAGGCGAAACGCTCAGGCAGCGCGGCAGGAACCTGTTCGACGATGGCCGATTCTGGGATGACGCTGCGGTTGGAAGCCGGCGTTGTCAGCAATTCCGGGTCGTGGTCGAGGGACGGATCGGGAAGGAGCCGCGGATCATCGCGGTGGGGACCAGGCGGCCGGATGGTGCGGCCGAAGGACTTGAGTCCTACCCTCGCGAGCGCTGTGGCGGCTCGGGCGCGGGTGGCACCGCCGAAAGTAGCCGCGAAGCCCTTCCATGCGATTCGTTCCCGGGTATCGGCGGCCTGGTGATTGCTAACGGCGTCAGCGCGGAGGTCCAACAGCATCCGGTGCAAGGGAATGCCGACCGGGCACTGTTCGGTACAGCGGCCGCAGAGGCTGGACGCGAACGGGAGGTCTGCAAAGCGGCCATCCGGCCATAGGAGCGGCGAGACGACGGCGCCGATCGGTCCCATATACGGAGATCCATACGAAAGCCCGCCAGCAGTTCGGTAAACCGGGCAGCCGTTCATGCAGGCGCCGCAGCGGATGCACTTCAGGACATCGCGGTAGCGGGGGTCCTTGAGGATCCGCGACCGGCCGTTGTCGACGAACACGACGTGCCGTTCCTGGCCGGGGAGCGGGTCTGCCAGGAAGTGCGAAAACGATGTCAGCGGCTGTGCGGTGGCGCTCGGCGCGAGGACTTCGAGGATGGCGAGCGCCCCTGCCTCGTCCGCAACTACCTTTTCGATGCCTGTGATGGCGATATGCAGCCGGGGATGGCTGGCGCCCAGGGAAACGTTGCCTTCGTTTTCCACGACGGTGATGCGGCCCGAACTCGCGACGACGGCGTTCGCACCGGTGATTCCCGCATCGCAGTTCTTGAAGAACGTCCCCACGACGTCTCGGACGAAACGGGAAAGGCGAGTGGGGTCATCATCTTCGAGTTCCGCGCCCGACCGCTCCAGCATTTCCTTGATGCGGGTGCGATTGAGGTGGAGGGCGGGGGCCGTGATGTGGCTGGGTCCGCGGCCCTCGATGTCCACGATGTATTCGCCGATGTCCGTCTCGAGGACGTCCATTCCCTTGGAGCGGAGGGCGTGCGTGAGGCCGATCTCCTCCCCGACCATGGTCTTGGATTTCGCCACGCGCTTTGAATCGCCGAGCAGGCGCGCGACCGTGGCGACTGCCTCCTGGGCGGTTGCGCATCGGTGGTAGCCGATCCCGCGGCGGGCGAACTGCGCTTGTAGCTGTTCGTGCAGTTCTTCAAGGTGGTCAATCGCGTGGCCCCGGGCTGCGGCGGCGCGCTGGCGGGCATCGAGCGGGCCGCGGGCGAGCATCGCCTGGGCGTCAGCCACGAGCTTGCGCATGATTGGCGTGACGGTCGCGGAGGGCCGTTCCAGTCGCATCTCGCGGCTCGCGCGCTCGTGGTAGCTCCTCATGAAAGCGCCCTGGACAGAAGCTCGGCGAGCGACCAGCCCTCGAGCTGGATTCCGATGCCACGTGCGCCGGATTCGATGTGAGCGAGGCAGGAGTAATCGGACGAAACGAGCAC
>CAZKZR010000495.1:0-2869 GCA_964557245.1 uncultured Anaerolineaceae bacterium
CCACATGGGCCCGGTCACCCACCCGGAAGTCGTGAACGCGCTGATCGAGGAGTTTCTGGAGATAGGCCGGGTTGCCATGCGACGACCTGCGGCGTAGTCGCGCCGCTCCGTCGGCGCTTACCCACCGCGGCTTTCGGCGTCATGGGAAACAGCCACGAAGAGATGGGGCCACTGCTCGTCGGCTCCGACGAGTCCGGCAGACAAAGGGTTGCGGATGATGTACTCAAGAACCTGGTCAAATTCGGCAAGCCCGCGAATCGCCCGGTCCCAGAAGCTCGGTTGCCAGATAGTGCCGCGGTGCCCGGCACTCCAGGCGACCCGCGTGGACCAGCTTTTCCAACGATCCATGAAGGCGATCACGTCTATCGATCCGCGCTGGAGCAAAAGATGGAGATGATCGGGCATCAAGCAGGCCGCGTGGAGGAGTACACGGTCGCCGCTTCGCTGTTCGTCGATCGTTCTCCAAATCGCGGTGCGCACAGGCGCGGGCAATACCCCGACCTGCGGGTGCGTCCGAACCACGATGTGAAAGACGTTGCTCGGGTCCGCGTAGGCCTCTGGCGCAAGCCGTATACGTCTTGGGTAGCGCATGGGGCGAAGGTGCAGTGAGTAAGCGCCGACGGAGCGGCGCGACTACTCGCTCGCCCCTAGGTTCGCCAGGCTCTGCTGCGCCTCGTCCACGCTCTCAAGCTTCACAATCCCCCGCTTCAGCGCGTAGCGAATCAGGTCGGTGCGGGACTTTGCCTTCAGCTTGTCCATGATGTGCGCCTTGTGCGCTTCCACCGTTTTCACGCTCACCACCAGCTCGTCCGCGATCTGCTGATTGGTGTGCCCCTCGGCGATGAGCTGGAGCACTTCGCGTTCGCGCGCGGTTAGCGTATCGAGGCCAGTCTTCTGGTCCGGCCGCCGAGCCTGCAGTTGGAGTTCCGGGATGTCGAAGCCCTCGCTCAGCGCGGCCGAGTAGTACTGGTTCCCGCGGTGCACGGTCTGGATGGCGAGCACGAGCTCAGAGACGTCGCTGTTCTTCACCAGGTATCCGGAGGCGCCGCTGCGCAGCGCGCCCGTGATCTGCTCTTCGTCCACGAACCCGCTGAGAATAACCACGCGGGTCGAAGTCGACGCCTTGCGGATCTGCCGGGTCGCTTCGATCCCGTTGAGACCGGGCATGACCACATCCATGAGGACCACGTCCGGCTTCAGGCGCTCGACCGCAAGCAGCGCTTCGCGGCCGTTCTCGCAATCGGCAACCACTTCGATTTCGGGCCGGCTTTCGAGAAGCATCTTCAGCCCCTGGCGAATGACCGCGTGGTCATCTACCACCAGGACGCGGATCTGGCGCTGGTTCGTCCCGGACGAGAGTCCCCGCCCAAGGGTCCGATTCATAGTCACTGGCAACCTCCCGCTACTCCCCCCGAGTTGCAGTGGGGAATGTGGACTAATCCATCATCCACCGCGCAGTGTACTCGCGATTCTGCGCATCTCAAGTAGTCAAATCTTGGCAAACCCATGTGCGCTTATGACGATTAACGGCTGATGCCCCGGTCAGCACAGTCGCCGCAACGGGAAAATCGGGCGGCCGGGTCCGCACAGGGGTTGCTGTTCGCCTCCAGGGCGCGCCGTACGCTCCACAGCGGCAGGCCCATCACCGAGCAGTAGCAGCCATCCAGCTTCGCGACCGTAGGGACGTCCTCGTCCTGGATCGCGTAGGCCCCTGCTTTATCAATCGGCCGGCCGCTGGCGACGTATGCCCGGGCATGCTCATCACTCAGGTCCGAAAGCTGGACGCTGGAAACAACCGCTCCGCGCGACTCCGCGGACGAACTGACGAGTGCGAATCCGGTGACCACGCTGTGGGTCCGGCCGCGGAGCGCCTGCCACATGGTCAACGCATCCGCCGCGTCTTCGGGCTTTCCGTAGGAGTGCCCGTCTTCGAACACAATGGTGTCGGCTCCGATGACGAGCGCCTGCGGGTTCCGTCGGCAGACATCGCGCGCCTTATCCAGCGCGAGGTTGCTGGCGTTCGCGACCGGGTCGTCTTCCCACGGTTCTTCCACGCCTGAGACAACGACCTCGAATTCCTCCAGTAGGGCCGCAAGCAACTCCCGGCGGCGCGGCGAGCCAGAGGCGAGAATGACGCGGGTCATTCCTCCGCGCCGTTGCTGTCTTCATCAGAGGTCTCGGCATCGGCCACGATCTCCTCGACCTCGGCCCCTTCCGGCAGACCCACGAAGGTCAGCTTCGAGACGCACTCGATGTGGCCCGTCTGGGGGAACATATCCAGCGGCGTCACCCGGTCCAACTGGTAGCCCCCGTTGACGAGGCTGCGAAGGTCGCGCGCAAGCGTTGCCGGGTTACACGAAACGTAGACCACCGTCGCCGGCTGGAACTCCAGGATGGCGCGCATCACCGGCGGCGCGCAGCCCGGCCGGGGTGGATCGAGCACAATCGCGTCCGGCCTCGCTTCAAGCTCGGGAAGCACGTCCTCCACCTTGCCCACCAGCATCTCGACGTTCGGCGCCTGGGCGAGATTCCGTTCGCTGTCCCGTGCGGCGCTGTTCGACTCCTCGATGGCAAGCACGCGTTCGAAGCGGTCAGCGAAAAGCACGGCGAACGTGCCGACGCCGGCAAAACCATCGACGAGCAGGGTGCCGCGCTCAGGCAGCGCTTCACCCACGAGCCGGACCATCTGCTCGGCCTGCGCGTGATTGACCTGGAAGAAGGCGGAGGCGCTGACATCGAAGGGCCGTCCGCCGAGCTCCTCCTGGTAGGCCTTCTGCCCCGAGGGGACGGGCAGACCGGGAATTTCTGGGTTGATAAGGAACGTGCCCGTCTCGGCGGAGTGCCGCACCTGGACCTGGTGGAGTCCGGC